>JAQWSA010000033.1 GCA_029243445.1 Alphaproteobacteria bacterium | reverse complement strand
TATTGATATGCTGCTGTTAAGCCTCTGCGATCAGGGCCCATGGCTATCATAACATAACTAGCTAAGGAAGAAATTTCTAGGAAAACAAAAATATTAAAAGCATCACCCGTAATAGTAACGCCCAATAGACCAGTTAAAGCCAACAGATACATTGAATAGAACCAGGACTGTTCAGTTTTTTCTAAACTTTGAGATATACTTTTTTGAGCGTACGGAACTATGACAGCGCCTACTCCAGAAACTATTAATAAAACAAATGCATTTAACAAATCTATACGATATTCAATACCAATTGGGGCAACCCAGCCACCTAGCTCATAGGATATCACGCCCCTACTCATCACTTGTAATAACAATAGAATTGCTATTGCAAATGATATCCAGCTAGCCAGAAAAGTAATAGACCATGCTATAAAATGATGCCTAAACAAAGCACAAAGTGCTGCAGAAATTAATGGAATAACTACTTGAAGAGCCGGTAAATGCATATGCAATTGGCTCACTATTCCCTCTCCATATCATGAACTTCATCGTCTTCTATTGTTCCATATGCTTCATGAATTCGAACAACAAGAGCCATACCTAAGGCAATAGTAGCCACTCCAACTACTATAGCAGTCAATATTAGTACGTGAGGCAGAGGATTAGAGTATAAATTAAAATCTTCAGATATAATTGGTGCCGTTCCTCCTAAAATTTTACCCGGGGAAAGAAAAAGGAGATATACAGAAGTCTGAAAGATACCTAGACCCACAAGCTTTTTAATCATATTTCCATGTGCAGCAACAATATATAGTCCAGCAATCATTAAAACTATTGTTACCCAATAATTTATATTAGCTAGTATTTCAGTCATTCGTAATCTTCCTCACTAGCTAAGGCATCTTCAGCTCTTCCTCCAAAGGCATAAAATATAGCTAGCATTGTTGATGACACAGTAACAAATACGCCCACCTCAACGATTAGAATACCTAGATGTTGTCCGGCTTTCGGGTAGCTACCAAATGGAGAATAATCCAGATAATTTGCGCCAAGTAACAGGCTGCAAATTCCTGTTCCTGCAAATATCAAAACACCTAGAGGTATTAATGCAAGTAATATTCCTTGAGGCACAACCTTACGAGCTGCTGTTACTCCAAATACTAAACCATATAAAATTACAGCAGCAGCGGCAGCTACACCAGCTTGGAAGCCACCACCAGGTCCATAGTCTCCGTGAAACTGCACATAAAGCGCAAAGATCAAAATGGCCGGTAATAATAACTTTACCACTACCCTCAGAATGATGGTATCCTGCATCATCCAATTAATTCCTTTTTTTGATCATCATCGGACTTACGACGCCGTCTCATAGTCCCACTAAGTAAAACCAACACACCAATTCCTCCAGTAAAAATTACTGTGGTTTCGCCAAGCGTGTCATAACCTCGATAACTTGCGAGAACAGCGGTAACAACATTAGGGGAGCCGGTTTCAGAAACAGAGTTTTCTAAATAATAAGGCGCCACATGTTGATTCTGTGGATTATCAATATGGCCAAATGGCGGCAAAGAAACTGTTCCATAAATAAGCATACCACCTGTAAGAAAACATACTATAATTGGAAGTATAGGACTATGTCTGAGGGGTGCTTCCCTTGACTTAACTAAACCTAAGACTGCCAGCATTAAAACAGTAGACATACCAGCTCCAACAGCTGCTTCAGTCATTGCCACATCTACTGCATCGAGTACTACCATTACAGTAGCCATCAAAAAGCTATAAATACCACTAAGCATTACCACAACAAATAAGTTACGAGCGCGAATAATTCCATAAACGGCAACAATCATCATCAGTAGTAGTACTGTATCAGTTACGAGTTCGATTATTCATCCTCCCCCGCAATATGGCCGTCAGTTTCGTCATTATCTAGTTTTGGTAAAATACCCGCATGCAAAGCCGCTTGCGCTAGCGCATGCGTTGCGACTGGACTAGTTAAGAGTATTAAACCCATAATAATTATAAGCTTCGCGGTTACTAATGTGAAACCCGACTGCAAAATCAATCCAATTACTATAAATCCTGCTCCAAGAGTATCAGTAACTGATGCACCATGAAGCCTAGTAAAAAGATCAGGCAAACGTATCAAGCCAATCATCCCAGTAATACAAAAAAAACCACCCGAGAGTAAAAACAACCAACTCAATAGATTTATAATAACTTCCATAATTTAATTTTCGTTAGGGTGAAAATATCTAAGGACTGCTAGAGTGCCTATAAGGTTTAATAATGTATATAATATTGCAATATCTAGAAACTCTGGGCGTCCGGTCACAAAACCTATTAATGCCAGAGATAGAACTGCTAGCGTAGCCGTTGAATTAACAGCCAGAACAATATCAAACATAGTTGGGCCAATTATTGCCCTAACCATAGCTAAAACTAAGCTAATTAAGACTGCAATTAAAGCGACAGTAAACATCATGCCGATGAAAGACCCTCAAATTTAGAAACCATTCGGTCCATTTCGCCAGCAGCTACATCTAATGCACCTTCATGAGTTATGGCATGAACCGTAATGTCATTATCTTCTATTTCAACTGATATAGTGCCAGGAGTTAATGTAATTGAGTTAGCATAGGTAACAATGCCAACCACAGTTTTCTGGTTAGCTTTAACATTTATCATAGTTGGGCTAATTGGCAATGAACGTGACAAAATTATACGAGATACATTAAGACCAGATTTTATAATTTGCCATATTAGCCAGGGCCAGTACCATCCAGCCCTTATTAATAGATAGATAGGATGCCCTTCTCTATCTATGGCTGCCATACGGCTGGCTATTATAACTACAGCTAGTGAGGAGATTCCTCCTATTGTCATCAATACAAGGGTATAATGTCCTGACAATACTATCCAAAATAAATAAGTGATAACTACAGCACTAAAAAAATAAATCACTAGGTTTCCTCAAACTACGATATAACTAAGTAGTATACATAAGTTATTTTTATGTTTACCTAATTATATTAAATCAATAATTATCTAAACATGAAATCAAATTTGTCGCAGACATAAAATTAATTTTAAAATATTACTATCATTTTATTTGAAATAAGATAGATATCAAGCATAGTTCAATAGTTATTAACACGTCTATAATCAAATAGACGTGTTATGGCCAAATAACCTTGCTGGATTGTAATTGTATCACTATGTTCAGTTAGTCTAATTAACCCTATTTTGAAAGGTGAACCGCCATGGAAATGAATGGCGAATATCGGATAGAAGCCTCCCGCGAAAAAGTGTGGTCAGCGTTAAATGATACAGAAATTCTTAAACAATCTATTCCCGGCTGTGAAGAGATTAATAGACTTTCTGAAACAGAAATGACGGCTACAGTAGTTGCAAAAGTTGGTCCTGTTAAAGCTAAATTTACTGGCGAAGTAACATTATCAGATCTCAATCCACCCAATAGCTACCGTATAAGTGGAGAGGGTAAAGGGGGTGCCGCAGGTTTCGCAAAAGGTGGTGCAAACGTTAGTCTTCAATCTGATGGAAATTCCACAATATTGATTTATAGCGTTGATGCAACCGTAGGCGGAAAACTTGCGCAGCTGGGGGCTCGACTAATTGATGGTACAGCTAAAAAATTAGCAGGAGAATTTTTTACTAATTTTGCTGATATTGTTTCTGATAGTTCTTCCACCGATACTAATAATATTAAATCAGATAATATAAAAACAAATAACATAAATGAATTAGGTCGGCCTTTAATAGGCATGGGAACATGGATTGGGGGCCTAATCGTATTAGCAGTAGTATTATTAGCCATAACGTATAGCTAGTTAATAATAATAATTATTATTATTATTATAAATCATAGATTAAAATCTTCGATAACACCTTGACGTCAGAGGCTATCAATAAGAAACTTTAAATTCATGAATTGATCTTTCCGGAACATTTTATATTTTGGAAAGAAATGATGCGGGGCGACCCGACTAGACGGAGGAAGAATATGCCCACAGTTTCAATGACGGTAAACGGAAAATCTGTTTCGTCAGAAGTTGAACCACGAACCCTACTAGTTCAGTATCTAAGAGAGAATCTTGGTCTAACAGGTACTCACGTAGGATGTGATACAAGCCAGTGTGGAGCTTGTGTAGTTCACGTGAATGGTGAATCTGCAAAATCTTGTACAATGCTAGCAATGCAAGCCGAAGGTTCAGACGTTTCTACTATAGAAGGTCTAGCAGAAGGTGATACTTTGCATCCTATGCAAGAAGCATTCAGAGATAATCATGGTCTACAATGTGGTTTTTGTACCCCAGGTATGGTTATGAGTGCTATTGACCTAGTGCGTACTAATCATAATCCAAGCGAACAAGAAGTCCGCGAATGGCTTGAGGGAAACCTCTGCCGCTGCACTGGCTATCATAATATCGTGAAATCTATTTTAGCCGGTGCAAAAGCAATGCAAGGATAGAACAATGAGCGAGACCGGCATCGGTGTCTCAGTTAAAAGAGTTGAAGATAGACGTTTTTTAACTGGACGAGGAAATTATACGGATGACATTAATCAGCCTGGTCAGCTATATGCGTGGATATTACGTTCACCTCATGCACATGCCTGTATAAAAAGCGTGGACATTAGAAGAGCTAAAGAAGCACCTGGAGTAATTGCAATTTTTACTGGTGCTGACATGGCAGCTGACGAAGTCGGTAGTATACCATGTGGCTGGCAAATACATAATAAAGACGGATCACCCATGAGTGAACCGGCCCATCCACCAATGGCTTTTGAAAAGGTACGCCACGTAGGTGATCAGGTTGCTATTGTTATTGCCGAAACAAAAGCACAAGCCCGAGATGGATCTGAGCTAATAACTGTTGACTATGAGATTTTGAAGGCATCAATTATGATGAATGATTCTCTTAGCGAAAATTCAGCGCCTGTTCATGATGATGTACCTAATAATATATGTTTTGATTGGGAAATAGGAGATAAAGAGTCAACAGATTTAGCATTCACAGAAGCAGAACATATTGTTTCGATTGAAGTAGTAAATAATAGGCTTATTCCTAACGCTATGGAACCTCGCGCTGCTATTGCTGAATATAATTCAGCTACTGGCAAGTATACGCTTAACACAACAACACAAAACCCTCACGTAATACGACTATTGATGGGGGCATTTGTTTTGCAAATACCCGAACACAAATTGCGGATAATATCCCATGATGTTGGTGGAGGATTTGGTTCTAAAATCTTTCATTATGCAGAAGAAGCCATACTCACCTGGGCGTCAGCAAAAGTTTCACAACCCATAAAATGGACTGCTGAAAGATCAGAATCTTTTATTACTGATGCTCATGGACGTGATCATGAGACTAGTGCTGATTTAGCGCTAGACAAAAGTGGTAATTTTTTAGGCCTACGCGTTAGCACCAAAGCTAATGTTGGAGCTTATCTATCAACTTTTGGTTCAAGCGTTCCAACATATCTATATGCAACACTTATGGCAGGTGTCTATACCACACCTAATATATATTGCGAGGTTAAGACCGTCTTTACAAACACTGTTCCAGTAGATGCTTATCGCGGAGCAGGAAGGCCTGAGTGTACTTATCTGCTTGAAAGGCTAGTTAATAAAGCGGCAATTGAAACTGGCTTAGATCCGGTGGAAATTCGTAAGAAAAATATGATTCAATCGGATCAATTTCCATATCAAACTCCCGTTGCTCTTCAATATGATGTCGGTGACTATCCAGCATCTTTTAACACTGCATTAAAGTCAGCTGATTATGAAGGTTTTGCAGATAGAAAAACAGAATCAGAATTAAGAGGCAAATGTAGAGGTATTGGTATATCTACGTATATTGAAGCATGTGGTATTGCACCATCGGCTGTCGCAGGTGCATTAGGCGCTAGAGCAGGTCTATATGAATCCGCTCAAGTACGTGTTCACCCCACAGGTTCTGTTACGGTCTACACAGGAACCCACAACCATGGACAAGGGCACGAGACTACCTTTGCCCAATTAGTTTCAGAAAGTTTTGGTATTGGAATAGATCAAATAGAAATAAGTCATGGAGATACTGGAGAAGTACAGTTTGGTATGGGCACATACGGCTCAAGATCAATGGCAGTTGGCGGGCCTGCAATATTAAACGCCTGTAATAAAATAATTGAAAAAGCAAAAAAAATAGCAGCGCATATCTTAGAAGCTTCAGAATCCGATGTTGAGTTTAAAGACGGAGTTTTTCAGATATCGGGCACTGACAGGGAACTAACGTTTGCCGAAGTTTCGCTTGCAGCCTATGTCCCCCATAATTATCCAATTGAAGAAATTGAGCCTGGTCTCGATGAAAATGCTTTTTATGATCCACTTAACTTTAGTTTCCCAGCTGGCTGTCATATATGTGAAGTCGAAGTAGACCCAGAAACTGGTGAGATAATTATTAATAATTTTACCGCTGTTGATGACGTTGGAAGAGTGATCAACCCTATGATCGTCGAAGGACAAGTTCAGGGCGGCTTAGCCCAAGGTATAGGACAGGCATTGCTGGAAGGCTGTGTATACGATAAATCTGGTCAGCTACTTACAGGTTC
>JAQWSA010000032.1 GCA_029243445.1 Alphaproteobacteria bacterium | reverse complement strand
AAATGTTATATTAGTTGGAGGCCATACAATAATTTTCTTAAATATTTCTAACTGCCAGTTCTCGTAATACTTTCTTTAGGTCTAAACATGGGATTTTTTAATTTACATAGCTAAGGAATAGTTATTATTTATTATTAACCAAACTTATAGAACCAGTTACATGGAGAGAGATTAATGACAGGAGATAATACGAAACAAACTAAGACAGAAGGTGCGTATACGGCGGGTGAAGGAAAATATTTCTTTGAGGTTTCTAATTTAACCGGTTTCAAAGCTGGCCCTAATTATGCTGATACCTACGGTTCAGTGATTGAAGGGGAATTAACGCAAGTTGGTATTATGACAATCCCTGCAGGCATGTCATCTGATCCTCATACACATCCAAATGAGCAATGGGTTTATTTGTTAAAGGGGCGCTTGAGCGCTGTTGTTGATGGCCAAGAAAAACAAGTTTCCCCAGGTGAACTGATGTATATTCCAGCAAATACAGTTCACAGTGTGGATGTTTTGCCCGGTGAAGATGCCCACTTCTTTACTTGTAAGGATTTACGCCATGGTATTGCGGGTACGCCAATAGGCCCTGAACGAAAGTAGTTTAAAATAAACCTATGTAATGAGGATTAAAGATGTCTAAAAAAACTACAGAAGAAACCAAGACTGATGGCGCTTATAAAGGGGGAGACGGAACTTATTTTTATGATGTGGGAAAGCTATCATATGTAAATGCTGGTCAAAATTATGCTGATACATACGGCTCAGTGGTTGAAGGAGAATTAACGCAAGTTGGTATTATGACAATTCCAGAGGGCATGTCGTCTGACCCTCACACGCATCCTAATGAGCAATGGATTTATTTGTTAAAGGGGCGCTTGAGCGCTGTTGTTGATGGCCAAGAAAAACAAGTTTTACCAGGTGAACTGATCTATATTCCAGCAAATATAGTTCATAACGTAGATGTTTTGCCCGGTGAAGATGCCCACTTCTTTACTTGTAAGGATTTACGCCATGGTATTGCGGGTACGCCAATAGGTCCTGAACGAAAGTAGTTTAAATAGTGAATAAGGAATTACATGAAACTGTAACAGTAATCGGTTCTGGTACTATAGGCGCATCATGGGCAACTTATTTTTTAGCTCAGGGTTGTAGCGTCCAAATTTGGGATCCAGACTCTAATTTTTCTGAACGAACAAAGCTTTTTATCGATAACGTCTGGCCAATTATGAAAGAGCTTGGTATTGCAGAATTAGCTTCACCAGATAATGCTATTTATTGCAAAAGTATGGCTGAGGCAATTTCAGGATCTACATTTGTACAAGAGAGTGGGCCAGAGAACGCGGAATTAAAAACAAAACTAATTGCAGACGTTGATAATATTTTATCAGCAGATATTGTAATCTCTTCAAGCTCGACTGCACTGCCAACTAGCGAATTCCAGGGCGGAGCAAAACACCCTGAGCGTGTTGTTTTAGGTCATCCTTTTAACCCCCCTCATTTGATGCCTTTGGTTGAAGTGGGAGGAGGAAAAAAGACCGCGGCATGGGCGGTGGATAGAGCGATGGACTTCTATCAAAAGATAGGTAAATCACCGGTAAGATTACGCGCTGAAATACCCGGTCATTTGGCTAACCGCTTACAAGCAGCTGTTTATCGCGAGGCTGTTTATCTTGTATCTGAGGGATATGCTTCGGTTTCTGACATAGATATTGCGATGGCTCAGGGACCAGGACTGCGGTGGGCCTTTATGGGACCACACATGACTTATCATTTGGGAGGAGGGAGTGGTGGAATTGCAAACTATTTTGATATTCTTGGATCCAGCCAAGAGAGACGTTGGGAAGCCCTTGGCGAGCCTAAGCTTACAGATGAAGTAAAGAAAAAAATTATAGAGGGTGTTAAAGAAGAAGCAGGCAAACGTTCTTTGGAAGTGTTGGCTGCTGATAGAGATGAGATTTTAGTAAACCTTTTGAAGGCATTACAAAAAAAATCTCTGTAATTTAGCTCTATGAATAAAATAAAGGAGAAGAATGTGAGTAAAACCGGTGATTCTAAACCACTTTTATTTACCCCTCTTAAATTAGGTGAAGTAACACTTAAAAATAGAGTGGTAATATCACCCATGTGTCAATACTCCGCGACCAATGGGCTAGCGAATGATTGGCATAGTATACATCTCGGACAGTACGCTTTGGGGGGGGCCGGTTTAGTGTTTTGTGAAGCTGCTGCTGTTGAAGAGCGAGGAAGGATAACTCACGGTGATTTGGGCATATGGTCAGCTGAACATGCCGCTGCATTAAAACCTATTGTATCTTTTATATCTGCTCACGGCTCTGTCCCGGGGATACAAATAGCCCATGCCGGCCGTAAAGCAAGCATGCAACGCCCTTGGTTCGGAAATGGCCCATTAGGAGAGGCCGACTTTACACGTGGTGAAAAGGCTTGGAACATAGTTGCTCCCAGCCCTGAGCCAATTAATGAAAAATCATTGATGCCACATGAACTAACTATTAGTGAGATTCAAGAAATACAGACGGCGTTTGCCAACGCTGCGGGTCATGCAGATGCAGCAGGGTTTGAAGTTCTTGAAATTCATTCTGCTCATGGATACCTCTCTCATACTTTTTTGTCTCCGTTGTCCAATCTAAGAAATGATATATATGGCGGAGACTTAAATGGAAGAATGCGATTTACCCTTGAAACAGTTGAAAAGGTTCGAGCTGTATGGCCTGCTAACAAACCGCTATTTGTTCGTATATCTGCGGTTGATGGTGCGGATGGTGGTTGGACATTAGAGGATTCGATTGCTTTAACTAATGAAATGAAAAGTAGAGGAGTGGGTGTTATTGATTGTTCATCAGGGGGTATTGCGGGTACTGTCACTGCTTCTCGGGAACCTTTACCATTAGGATTCCGGGTTTCCTTATCGGATGAATTGCGCCGTAATAACAAAATTTTGACCATGACTCATGGACTGATTTTACATGCCAATCAAGCTGAGGAAATATTGCAATCAGGGAAGGCTGATTTGATCGGAATAGCTCGCGAGGCTCTATATAATCCTTATTGGGCTCGCCATGCAGCTAATGAGTTAGAATTTGATGAAAGTTATTCTGATTGGCCAGAGCAATACGGTTGGTGGTTGACAAGACGTGAAGCTCACTTGAAATATATTGGCGCTCGCTGAAAATATAAAAAAAATTAATTTAAATTAAAGAAAGACTTCATATGGCATCTCCGATTCGTTTCTATTTTGATTTTGTTTCCGCCTATTCGTATGTAGCAATGAACCGGATAGATAAAGTGGCTGCAAGGTATGGCAGAGAGGTTGACTGGAACGTGGTTGTTTTACCAGATATATTAGACCATCATAATTCTATATCACCTCGAGAGCAGCCAGCTAAATTTGCGCATAACCAGAAGGATTTTCCTAGGTTATGTAAAATGAATGGATTACCTGTTAATTTTCCACCCGAGGTTCCTCCTTATGGCGCAACACTACATAGATTAGTGTTTCTTCGATTAAAAAGAAATAACATTGAGTTGGCCAAAAATTTTAGCCTAGCTGTTAGTAATCGCTACTTTGGTAAAGGAAAAGAGGTTCGCACGGCCCGTCAGTTAGCCTCTGCTTGTAGGGATTACTGTGTTAATATTGGTATTGATGAGATAAAGGCGGCAGAAAATGACAGTGTAGCAAAAAAATCTTTATCTGCAGGCTTTAAACATGCAATCGCAGATGGAATGTTTGGTGCTCCCTTCATGGTTTGTGATGGAGAAAAATACTGGGGAGCAGATCGCCTGGACCATTTAGAATATAACTTAAAGAGAAAAATAAAAGTCCCTCGAGGATATCAGCCATTTCCCTTACTAAGTAATTTCACTGAACGTAATGGTCCTTTATTTCATAGAGTGAGAAATGGCAAAATAACCTTTGCCTTTAGAGTTGATGAAAGACATCTAAACCCCCGAGAAGTTGTTCATGGCGGCTGGTTAACTAGTTTTGTAGACGTGTCTATGGCAAAAACAGCGATGTTTCAAATCGGTCGTGATGGCGTTGCTCCTACGATCCATCTAGAAACCGATTTTATTCGTGCTATAAAACCCGGTCAATGGGTTGAATGTCAGGCCAATTTAGTAAATAGGACTCGATCTATGAATTTTGTGGAGGGAGTAGTAACTGCAGATGGAACGCCAGTTGCGCGCTGCTCGGCGATTTTTAAAATTCCTCATAATCTACAATCATAAATAAATTAGTGTTCACCTTATGGCTTTCCATAGTAAATAAAATATTATTGTTCAGAAATATGAACGCCCTTTGCATATACCCTTCACATAACTTATGAAAAAACCGCTGAAAGAGATTATGTACTTTATACGGCGATCAAAATTATTTCTTATTATAGTTATGGCTCCTTTTTTAGGCTTAGCATTCATGCTAAGCCAATTTTTAAGGTCAGTACCAGCCGTCATCGCCCCAGATTTAAGAAGCGAATTAAATTTAACAGCAATAGAACTTAGCTCTTTACCTGCTGCTTTGTTCTTAGGCTCTGCCTTAATGCAATTACCTGTCGGCGTTCTATTGGATAGGTTTGGTCCCAGAAGAACAATAGCAATATTTTTACTAATATCTGCTGTTGGAACCACATGGATTTCTCAAGCTGAAAGCTCTTCCGTTTTAGCAATAGCTTTATTTGTTACCGGTTGTGGAATTGCACCAGTTTATATGGGCTTAATTGTTTTACTCTCTCGGTGGGTTCCTCGGGATCGTCTAGCTACTGCAAGTTCAATTGCAGTTGCTGTGAGCGGAGGCGGTTTGTTACTATCTGCTGCCCCATTTGCCTGGGCGAGCGTAGTTATCGGCTGGAGAGAAACGCTTGGCTTTGTAGGGCTTGGTGCAGCTTTTCTCTCAGTCATAGTTTGGTTAGTATCACGAGATCGACCTCCCGGAGAAACTTCTACGAAAGTTGTGCCCGAAACTTTGCGGCAAACAATTCTAGGCCTAAAATATGTTTTAGGGGACCGTAGATTATATGCCCTAGCTTCAGTGGCTTCAATCTCAGTTGGTTCTTTTTTGTCTACTCGTGCCCTTTGGACAGGACCCTATCTGAATGATGTATTTGGTCTTGATATGATAAGTAGAGGTAATGTGATACTGGCTCTGTCCGCAGCTTGGCTTTTTTCAGCTCTATTTTACGGGCCACTTGATAGATTATTCGATACAAGGCGTGGTGTTGTCAGTATAGGAGCAATAAGTATGGCTATCTCCTTCGCACTTCTCGCTATAAATAACAGCTCATCAGTTACTGTTGTGACAGTCTTACTTGTTTTACTTGGTTTATCATCGTCATTTACTGCACTTATTTTTGCGCATGCCCGAGCTCTCTTTCCTGACACACACACAGGTAGAGCTATTACTGCAATTAACCTTTTTATTTGGAGTGGAGTATTTTTAGTGCAGGTTTTTACTGGTTTTATAATCAATGCTTTTCCAGCTAACTCACAGGGTCATAGCCCCATAGAAGCCTATCAGGCAATGTTTGTAACTTTGGCTATTGCATTAATTATTGCTGTTATCGTGTACAGACGGATTGAAGATGTACCACCCTCAAAAGATATTGCCCATTAAGTAATTAATTTTCGAGTCCTGCTCTCAGGCTTATATCGTTAAATTGTATCTGAACATGTTGTCCAACCAGATCATCTGGTGCGTTACGTGCCAACCAGGATAGTACCTTTGCAGGTCTTTCAGGTGACTGACCACTGGTGTTAGTTAACGCAGAAGCCTGAAAATCTTTATTTGAATACATCTCACGCACCATATCTGTATCAGTGAATCCTGGAGAGAATGCATAAATTTTTATTTTTGTACCTTGTAGATCAATATTTAGGCACTGTGTCATTGATATAAGTGCTGCCTTAGAAGAACAATATGCGGCGTAGTAACGGCCAGGAATAAAGGCACGGGCGCTGGTGAGGTTTATGATTGTTCCGCAATCACTTTCTATCATCGAAGGAAGTAAAGCATGTATCATATTATAAGGGCCCATAACATTAATTTTGTGAACCTCTTGGAAAACATCTGGCGGCATGGCCGCTACACTTCCCATTTTTCCTGAACCGGCATTATTTATTAAAACGTCAATACGCCCATGGAGTTGTATTACTGTGTCAACAAAATTTTTACTTGCCCTGGCGTCTGAGATGTCGAAACCATATGTCTCAACTTTAGCTCCTAAAGCTTCTGATGCGACTTTGGTTTCATAGCTAGCATCTGAAGTTTGTGCACACAGAATCAACTTTGGTTTATCTGCGGCTAATAACTTTGCTGAGGCTGCTCCTATTCCTCTGCTCGCTCCTGTTATCACAACAACTTTGCCTTTTAAGTTCGTCATTTAAATTGCCCTCTTCGGCTTTGGCTGGAGTAATATAAAAACATATTTATACAAAAAAAAACGCCCAAGGGAGACTCAGGCGTTTCGTAACTTTTATGCAATTTATGTTTAATTGCGATTACCAAACAGCCTTAGCAATAATAAGAAAAGATTTATAAAGTCCAAATAGAGTGAAAGCGCACCCATAATAGCTTTCTTTCCTGCAATCTCTGAGTCATCAAGAGAGTTATACATTTGCTTTATTCTTTGAGTATCATGGGCTGTTAGGCCAACAAAAATAAGAACGCCCAATACCGAAACCACAAACTGGATCATTGAGGAGCCAATAAACATATTTACAACACTCGCAATGATAATACCAAATAGGCCCATCATTAAAAATGATC
>JAQWSA010000031.1 GCA_029243445.1 Alphaproteobacteria bacterium | reverse complement strand
ACCAATGCGTAAAGCATCTCTAAACCCGCTGGTAATAGCGAGTAAGGTATCATCACCTTTTCTTTCGAGCAGGGCATTCGTAGCCACCGTAGTACCCATTTTAACCACCTCAATACTATCTACGGGAATAGGTTGATCGGCCTTAAGACCCAGTACATATCTAATGCCTTGTACAGCCGCATCACGGTAATGCTCTGGATCCTCCGACAGTAGTTTGTGAGTAACTAGTAATCCATCTGGACAACGAGCTACAACATCCGTAAATGTTCCACCCCTATCTATCCAAAACTCATATTTCATGTCATAAGTCCTTGATTCTAAACGATTCTTTTTTTACACGAAATTACACAAAATGTGTTGTACTTCAATAACTTACAAAGTGATGTTACACATTTGTTACACACAAGGAACATATTTTGACGACTCATAGACACCCTCATCGCTACGTTGATGTTGATAGAATAATAGTAGTTTATCCATGTGCGATCACCCCTGCCTCTGATTTCATCATATCAGCAAGGATCCGACAAACCAACAAAATGCTCTTGCTACGGAGCAAGAGTTTAATCGGGGTCAATTAGTAGGTGATTAATTGATTTTTAGATTAATCAGATAATCAACCATTAGTTCTTGCACTATCACCAAAAAACAATTCTCTAGACAGATACTACCTAATAAATTGGGAAGAACCTTACGATTGCACGTGGATTGATTCAACTGGCAAAACGAAAAGTGACACTCTAAAAAGTTTGATGTGAATAAGATGTATTTGAGTTAAAACTCTATTTATCCACCCTTTGCTAATTCTAGAGATATACCCTTTTCTCCTTTACCTTGAAATTCGTTGTAAAGTTTTAGAACTGCTTGTTCAACACGGTCTGGTTTTATCCAATCACTGTATATTCCTAGCCTTATTCTGTTTACCGCTTCTTGGGCTGTTAAACCATCTTTGTACATTTTCTTAGATTGTCTTTTTACTAAACTTAGATAATCAACCATGTCTTCGAGTATTGCTCGGTCTCCAACGGGGCCATGGCCTGGTACGATTATGTCTATTTGAAAAGTCTTTAGAATTCTTTTTGCTTTATTTATCCAGTTTCCTATATGTGCATCAAAAGTAGCCGGAGTTACAAAGTTAAAACAAAAATCTCCGGAATAAAGAATTTTTTCTTTGGGCAGATATACCATGGTGTCGCCAATAGAATGGGTGTGCCCCATATTGTGCAGTTCTATTCGTCTGTTGCCGAGGTACAACGTCATGGATCCTTTATAGGTATGAGTAGGAAAAAACTGATTTACATCTTTTAAATGTTTTGCATATTCGGGGTTAACTTGACGAAAATGGTCCAGATCTAACCCAGTGTGTATCATTCGTTCTCGCATGTGTTCGTGAGCGATTACTGGAATATCTCGAGGAAACCAGGCGAGCCCAAGCGTATGATCAGCATGGTGGTGGGTACAAATGATACTATTTAAAGGTTTGTCAGTTATTTTAAGGATGGAACTTTTAAAGGCCTCGGTCATAGGTTTAACAAATAGTGTGTCTATTATAAGATAAGAGTCAGGACCTACAACCAGACCGGCGTTAGAAACATTCAGACCTCCTGTCTGGATATAAGCGTAGCAGTCATTGCCAATATCAATCAGTCCAGTTTTCCATGTTTTTTCAATTTTGCGTTTCATATTAACCTCTGCCTATGCCCTAGCAAACTATCAGTTCAGTATTCCCAAACTTTCATAATCTCATCAATCTCAAGTTCTTTACTAATGGTTTCACCAATCCATCCATCAGGAATTTCAATCAAAGGGCCATCACCATTTTCATATCTGTGCAACAACATCTCTTCAGCTTGTTGTGCGGAACGCGAGTGAATAATCATTTCATCATTCACCACCTCTGTTCTTCCATCAGTATGTAGAAAGGTAATGTGATATTTTACTTTGTAGTCGATGTGCCAGTTGTTCATTACCCAACTCTCATTTACCAGGGACTTTCTGAATAGCTATATTATTCACTCTAAAGATATGACTTAAGTTACTTCCGGTATTATTTTTTAAGTAATTGAGCAATGTACAAAAATGAAAAACTTAAATTATGATGTTCTTTTCCAGTAACTGCTAGTTACCCTCAATTTTAGAACGCTCTCGTTTATGAGCCAGTAGGGCCATCAAACGTTTATCTCGCCAGTTTCTACGATCACTATTGCTTACTGCCGGCTTACTTTTAAGCCTTTCAATCTCCAATCTCTTAATATTATCATCATTCCATGGACGTGCTTGCTGTGTGGCGTTAATCTCGTTTACCCATTTTCCATAGCGTTGATTATAATCTGGTACCCCTCCTGGAGCGTTAAGTGAAATAGTTTCCATTGCACCCATAAAGGACCATCTTAGACCTAACGCCTCCCGAACTGTTTTTTCAATATCTTCGATGCCAGCTACATCGTCCTCCCATAATCGATAAACTTCAGAAATTACTGCGTACTGAATCCGATTTAGAACAAATCCTTGAATTTCTTTTTTTAAAACACTGGTCGCCTGCCTACAATCTTCCATTAATTTTCTACTACTTGTTATGACCTCAGGCGCAGTCCAAGGCGACGGAACAATCTCAACGAGCCTTAGCAAGTGCGGAGGTGTACCCGGATGCATAACAATACAACGTGCTCGGCCAGATAAATGTTCTGTAAATGAAGACACAGGAATAGTAGAAGTTGAACTTGCGATAGTAATATTATCTGGAACTATTTTATCAAGTTTTTCGAATAAATTTTTCTTTAACTCAGCTCGTTCAGGAATACTTTCTTGCACATGCACAGCACCATCAACGGCATCCTCAATACTGGTAGAAGTAGATATACGGGAAAATATAATTTCGGGGGACTCTTCAATTAAACCGTAATCATTTAGATGATTTAGACTCTCTCTTATTTCAACCAAAGCTTTCTCTATAGCATTATGATCAGTGTCAAAAAGAACCGGGTGACGTCCAGATTCAGAAAACACAATTCCCCAACCAGTACCAATGAGGCCGGAACCAATAAGAGCTATTTTTTCCATAGTTCAAACTTCCTCGTTATTAATGTAAATAAATTCAGTCTTTCCATTCAGGCAAAGCCACTCGTTTCCACGGACGATTTATACTAAAATCCTCAGTTATGGCATTTGCTGCGATATAACCTGGAGCTCCATTTACGCCTCCGCCATTTCCAGTAGATGATCCACATAAATAGAGACCTTCAACAGGAGTACGGGTACCTGACAATTCGGGATGGGGTCTATTGACTCCAAGTTGTGAGGGAATGTAAGCACCCATCCTGACGGCACCACCTCGCATATTTACGTTTAAGCGCTCAACATCAAGAGGAGTAAATAAAAACTTTCCACGTACATTATTGTCTTCAAGATTTATTGCATATTCACGCCAAACCTTTAAAATACACTCCATGTAGTAATCCTTCCTATCATCCCAATTTTCAGCTACCCCATCGACTTCATATGGTGCAAAAGGCCACCAAAAAGCAGAATGGCCATCTGCTGGAGCGTAGGAAGGATCAATGGAACTGTTACAAGCTCCATTACCCATTAATACATCTGGAAATTGTTTATCCTCACAATTTTTAAAACACCGCTTTACCTGATCTATAGTGTCCATTCCAAAAAATATATTGAAAGCAGAATCTATATCAGGGTCAAATTCTCGCGATTTATAGATTGGTCTTTCACGTAATGCTAAATGTAGAGTTACAAGGCTATGATTTCCCCAATGCCAATTATTTAATTTCTTTTGCACTTCATCAGAAAATATTTCAGCGCCAATCATATTCATTGTTGTCGGAGCATCAATTGCACTTGCCACAAAATATTTAGCTTCTACAATACCTCCATCATCAAGTATAACATTTCTTGCTCGTCCATTTTTAAGTCCTATTTCCCGTACCTCACTCTCCAAAAATATTTTACCTCCTCCTTTCTCAAGGATTCGCAAAAGTGCGTTTGGTAGGGAAACTGCACCTCCTACTGGCAACGTAAAACCCATTACGTTAGAAAAAATAGCAGGGAAAACCATGCCTGCTCCGGGTTTATTTTCAGTAGCAATTACATGCATATATGAAGAAAAGAGAGTGCGTATACGATCATCAACAAAATATTTTTCTACAACACTAAACAAATCATGCTCTGCGTGAGATAAAAATTCTTTTGCTTCCGGTCCTGACAAACGATCCTTTAGCTGATCTAAAGGTAGCGGAGCATTATACATCATCGAACCCAGTAAAGGTCTCATTTTCACAGCATATAAGTGGTACAATTCTCTGAAAGTATCGGCATCTTTCTTTGAGAACCTTGAGAGAGAATCACAAGTTTTATCTAAATCCTGATGTATAACCACACACGATCCATCGCGAAATGTTGCAGCTTGCTGCACTAAAGGTTCAATATATGAAAACCCATAACGATGTAGTTGTAAGTCGTTTATTAACGGGGAATTCCCAAATCCCATAAAGAAATTTGAATGAAGATTGAAGCGATACCCAGGAAGAAGTGGTTCCTGAGTACTCGTTCCTCCGCCAATATGTGGGTTTCTTTCAATAACTGCAATTTTAAGACCAGCTAATGACAGATATGCAGCTAGAGTAAGACCATTATGGCCAGCGCCGATAATCACTCCATCATAGTTTGTCATAGACTTGTCCTCAGATTTTTTTTTAGAGTAAAGCGTTATTTAATTTTATCCTTTAGAGTTTATATCATCGCCTGAGCTAATAGATCGAAAGAACGTACCCGAGACGGATGATCCCAGATTGCAGCTGCTACCATTAGCTCATCGGCGCCCGTGGCCTCGATTAGAGGTGTTAACTTAGACTTTATAGTCTCGGCGGATCCGTAAAAAGAACAGGCCAGCATCGATGATGCCTGGGCTTTCTCCATTGGATTCCAGATTTTCTCAATGTCTTCAACAGGTGGCGGCAACTGACCTCTGGTGCCACGCACCATTCTAATTACGTTTTGTTGTGGTGTTGTAAATAGCTTTCTCGCCTTATCTTCAGTATCAGAAACGATAACGTTACAGCCTATCATCACATACGGCTTGGCAAGTTGCGTGGATGGCTCAAACTTTTCACGGTAGATAGATACTGCTTGCATAAGCGCCTGGGGTGCAAAGTGCGACGCAAAAGCAAAAGGCAGACCGAGCATAGCGGCAAGTTGAGCTCCAAATAGGCTAGACCCCAGAATCCAAAGCGGTATATTAGTATCTTCCCCCGGAATCGCGTGAATCGTTTGATTTTCTTGTGGTGGACCAAGCAAGGTTTTCAACTCAACCACATCTTGGGGAAAATATTCCGAAGAATCAGGACCGCGTCTTAACGCCTGCAATGTGCGCTGGTCTGTTCCTGGCGCTCTACCCAAGCCAAGATCAATACGTCCTGGAAACAATGTAGCTAATGTACCAAACTGTTCGGCAATTATCATCGGTGAATGATTCGGAAGCATAATACCACCAGCCCCGACACGTATAGTCTTCGTTCCTCCAGCGACATGACACATGCAAACAGATGTAGCAGCGCTAGCAATACCCGAAAGATTATGGTGTTCAGCCATCCAAAAGCGTTTGAAACCAGAAGTCTCGGCATGCTGCGCTAGATCTAGCGCGTTTATCAATGCGTCAGCCGGAGTAAAACCTTCACCAATATACGCAAGGTCAAGTACGGATAGTTGCACCATTTTTTCAACCTTACTCGTACTTTGCATCATGCGATGCAATGGATACTACTGCAGGTTTACTTTTACAATTACTCCAAGCATGATTAGTGCCTATTTGCACATCAAAATTTCCTTTTTTTAGGTTCACTTTCTATGTATCTAAAACCAGAGTAATTTCACCTTCATGCATAAACGTTACAAGTTCCAACCTAGCGAAAAACGTACAATGCGCCGAGTTGTTATAAAAGAAACTAAATCCCACCGACAATAATCGAGCTAATTCAATCCTGCCAATCTCTGCTCGACTAAATCCAGGTTACTAAATCCAGGCTCCAATTCTCCAGCATGAATCTGGCGACTTAGTTCTAGAATTGCATCGCTAGCTGGCGCTATTCCACCACTATTCTTTCGCTCTTCTGCAACCAGCCCAGCGATCATTTGATCCTCGCCTAATCGACCCTTCATGTGGTCTTGCAGAGTTGTATTAATGGCCGATGGTCCAACATGCTCTATAATAGTATCTAAAAGCGTTTCAAGAAGACTATTAGTATTCTTGACGTCTTCGGGCTTTAACCCAAAAACTGGTACGACTTTATAATTCAGAGATTGGCCTGCCGCTAAGGCTTCTTCTCCAGCCTTAAGCATCCATTTGCGAGCTCGTTTCTCATACTCTTTACCGTTTTCCTTTAAAACCTGCCCTATACTACCTCCGAGTATCGCCATCGAACCCATAATCATATTATTAACAATCAGCTTCACCCATTTTGCTGAAAGAATATCTTCAATGGTCTCTACACGCCCGGAGTTTCTAAAAAGCTCCGCAATTTCTTCGACACGACCCTCCTGAGATGGGTCAAAGGCACCAATTCCAAACCAAGTACCTTCCTTCTTGGTACTACGATGAATTACTCCCGGCTCAAACATTTGAGAGGCAAGTTCAACAACGCAGCCAAGCGTTCTCTCAACACCTACTATTTCCGCAATCATTTCAGCGGTCATGGCGTTCTGCACCCCAATGACCATACCATCGTCATCAAGATAAGGTTTTATAAATTCGGTAAGCCACTTGGTATCATAGGCCTTGGAGACAAGTAATACGATATCGAATTTAACATCTAAAGTGCAGATATCGCTCAGGTGGTATGCGTTTACTTTTAATGTAAGTTCGTCATCGCGATTAGTTACTTTAAGCCCATTTGCCCTCATAGTCTCTATATGCTCTCCCCACATATCAATCAGAGTAACATCAAGACCTGCTTCAACAAGGTCCGCAGCTATTACACTCCCATTTGCACCAGAAGCCAGAACTGCAATTTTTTTATTAATCATGTTACTACTCCAATTTCATCGCTTGTTAAGTATGTATAACGATTTTTTTATAGGTATAGCGTAGGTTTAAAAACTAGACATAATATCATGCTAATATTTTAAGGGCGAGTTAAAATAATACAACCTCAATGTGTTAATTCAGTTAACTCGATAAGTATATCGCCTGTTGACTCAGGGTTTATGAAGGCAATTTTGGCTCCACCATGACCTGTACGTGGAACCTCATCTAAAAGTTTTACACCCTTTTCTCTTAACTCATCTAAAGCCGATACAATATCATCTACTTCGAAGCAAAGGTGATAAAGACTTTGATTTTTTTCTGTTATTAATTCAGCAATTTTAGAGTTTGGATTAGAACTCTCCAAAAGTTCTATGTAGGTTTCTCCTACTGGATACATGGCTAAGTTAGTAGTGCCAATTGTTTCCTCAAGTTCTTTTTCAAAACCAAATATACTCTCTAACATATTCATAGATTCAGACATATTTCTGCATGCAATAGCAACGTGTTCTACTCTCTTTATTTTCATAACATTATTTCCTGTTTGGTTATTTCAAATATAAAAGGCA
>JAQWSA010000030.1 GCA_029243445.1 Alphaproteobacteria bacterium | reverse complement strand
CCTTCATATCGGCTGTTCCTCTGCCATAAAGCCGTATTTTATTATCTACAGTCTTGCGCTTCAGCTCAAACGGATTGGTATTCCATGGCTGATTAGTAACAGGGACAACATCGGTATGGCCAGATAAAACTATGCCTGCTTTATCGCCCGGACCTATGGTGGCGTATAAATTTGCTTTGGTTCCATCTTCGTTACTAATACGTACAGGCTCTAAACCTAAGTTGCCAAGATAGTCTTCAATATATTTAATTAGTTCAAGGTTTGAGACTGATGATACAGTATTGAATCCGATTAGGTCAGAAAGAATTTCTTTTGCTGATAGATGTTCATTAGGCATAAAGTTCACGCTTTCCAAAAGGCAGGCGCAAAAAGTACTAAAATAGTAAATAGCTCGAGACGACCTAGTAACATTCCAGCAGATAAAAGCCATTTAGCAGCATCAGGAAGAGAAGTGAAGTTACCATCTGGACCAATAACAGGTCCTAGTCCGGGTCCTACATTAGAAATAGCTGTGGCGGCACCTGACAATGCAGTTAAAAAGTCAAGACCAAGAGCACTGAGTCCGAGAGCAAGTATTACAAATACAAGAACATAGAAAAAAAAGAAACTCATAACAGACATGGCAACTTCATCTGTTATTGGGCTGCGGTTATAGTATGGAATAAAGATGCCATGTGGTTGAACTAATCGACGAATTTGAGCTGCGGCCGTTTCATATAAAACTTGTATTCGAAAAATTTTAATTCCACAGGTAGTGGATCCTGCACATCCACCAATAAACATAATTATAAAAAATATTGTTAATGCCAGTGGTCCCCAACTATCAAATGAAGCGGTACTGTAGCCGGTTCCAGTTAATATTGATACTGTATTAA
Organism: Alphaproteobacteria bacterium; assembly: GCA_029243445.1. Next base: position 12,627 of record JAQWSA010000030.1, on the reverse strand, counting down.
ATGCTGATATCCTAAGTGACTGGCTAGTGTTGAAGTTTTGTGTTGTGAATACAATCAACACGACTATTATTACTAATAATAGTGCCAGGCATAAAAACCAGCGAACTTGCGAATCACGAAATAACGACATAGGTCTGCCGCGTACAGCCTGTAAATATAAGACAAATGGCAATGACCCAACTATCATAAAAATAACGGCTATCCATTCAATACTCGGTTTACTAAACACTCCAATACTATCATCTGATGTAGAAAACCCACCCGTAGCAATAGTTGTCATAGAATGAGCAACTGCGTCAAACCCTGGCATTCCTGCTATCCAATATGCGAGTGCACAAAACGCGGTAAGTATAAAATAAATTGCTCCAATTGCAGTTGAGACCTGAGCTGTTCTTGGCAAAACTTTTTCTGTCGTGTCAGAACTTTCCATTCTGAAAAGCTGCATACCTCCAACCTTAAGCATCGGTAATACAGCTACAGCTGTAACAATAATACCTATACCACCGAGCCATTGTAGAAGAGCGCGCCAAAGTAATATCCCAGGGGGTGCCTGGTCCAGATTTACTATTACAGTTGCACCGGTCGTGGTAATTCCTGACATGGCTTCAAAAAAAGCATCTGCGAAGCTAAGATTTAATTCGGCAAAAGCGAATGGCAATGAAGCAAAAAGTGTAACCCCTAGCCAACTTCCTATTGTGAGTATAAATGCATCCCGAATTCCGATAGCCATATCGCTACCACGCATAGTTAGGATTAGCGATATACCAATGAACATTGTTAATCCAGCAGATGCTAGAAATACTTGCCAGTCTGAATGTCCAGTAAATGCATCTATCAATGCAGGTATGGACATAGCGAGTGCTAACGTTGTTAGCAGCAAGCCTAAAATGAATAATATAGGGCGTATATTGAGCACAACTTTGCTATCTATATCACGTTGTTAACTATCAAGGCATTTCAAGAGCTATCTATAAGCTGAATAATGATCAATATTTTTGAGGCAAGAGTCCAGTGATATTATTATTATTTAATTTATAATTAGGTTGAAATTTCACTATCTTATTTTAGGCTTGGTTGGCTAATTAGAGAAAGAAACTCTCGTCTCGTATCAGGGTTTTCACGAAATGACCCAAGCATCCTGCTAGTTACCATAGATACACCTGGTTTATGCACACCTCTAGTTGTCATACATTGATGCTCTGCTTCAATTACGACCGCTACTCCTTTTGGTTGTAGAACGTCTTCGATACAATTTGCAATTTCCGCAGTCAGCTTTTCTTGTATCTGTAGTCGTTTGGAATATGTTTCAGCAACTCTGGCCAGTTTACTAATGCCTACCACGCGATGATTAGGAAGATAACCAATATGAATTTTTCCTATGATTGGTGCTAGATGGTGCTCACAGAATGATTCTAGTCTAATATCACGTAATAATACTAGCTCGTCATAGCCTTCTACTTCTTCAAATGTACGCTGTAAGTAAGCAACAGGGTCTTGTCCATAGCCTGCGAAAAACTCCTTATAGGCTCGAACAACTCGTTTGGGTGTATCATTCAACCCTTCTCTATTTGGGTCATCTCCAGCCCACTCTAAAAGTGTCCGCACTGCCTTTTCAGCCTCTTCTCTTGTGGGGCTGTTCTTTATATTTTTACTTACTGTCGGGTGAACAGCTATGTTACTAGTTTTGTTAGGGGTATCAGGCATTGGTCTTTCATATATCCTAATTTAAGATCTTCAGAATAATCGGGTTTATTGTATGTAGGAGATTTTTTATTAATTTCTATCCGTAATTAATATAAGATATCTATTCAATTTAAGTTAATAACTTGATGAGGGCTATCTAGAGAAAATGCTGGGATTTTTACATCAAATAGGTCGCCGTGATATCTGCATTTGGTATGAACCCACCATAATCCCTGAAGGTGTAGCCAGCGGTGTACCGCTAGTATATTCAAATATCTCCCCTGGTTCTAGAACAGGCTGTTCTCCCACTACTCCTGAGCCTCTGACTTCTTGCACCAATCCATTGGCATCTGTTATATGCCAATAACGGGTTTGTAATTGTACTCTATCCGTTCCATTATTTTCAATTCGCACCTGATAAGCCCAAACGAAGTGATCATCATCTGGGTCAGATTGATCTTCTAGAAATATTGGTGCTACCGTGACTGTTATGTCGTTACTCGTTAAATTATACATGCTATCGAGCCCTCACAAATACTCTTAATATTGGAAGGATTTTTTATAAATCCAGTTTTGTAGACAAGTTATGACAATTACTTAGCCTCATTGTCCAGTAGTGCCGAGGTATTCGTTGTTTATTATTTCACTAAAAATCAATGGATGTAGTTAATTAATTTAATATTTTAAGTAGAATTTACCTATTTTTAAACTAAATATAACAACTATTATTAAAAAATATACGAGGATATAGAAAAACGTTAAAATATATGTTTCCTTATTAATAAATAAGTATTAATTCCGTTCATATGCCTCAGGAAAACATTTGTATTGTATTATTATTAATATCATCGCTTAAGATAATTAATTGTTTTATATTAATACTGGTTTATAGGAGAAAACATAATGAAAACTATTTCAGTTGCAAAAAATGATATGGACCAACGTGTGTCTAGGTTTAGTGAGTTGCAACCACTTGCGTTTGCTGAAAGCCTTGATATGTCACAGGAAGCGAAGGATGTAATTTATGCGCGTCAACTTCTTTCAGTAATAGGTCTAGGGGGGGATGCTGATACCCCTGTTAATAAGGGAGCACCTATTCAGGGTGCTGGTGGCATGACTATGACAATGGCTGTATGTCCTCCCGGTAATGGTCCTTCCTTGCACGCACACCAACAAACCCATGAAACTTTTACAGTTCTAAAAGGACAATTTGAAATTACGTGGAATGATGACGGCAGTGAGAGCGTCATACTCGATTTATTTGATACTATTTCTGTTCCGCCAGGAGTTTGCAGAGCTTTTCGAAATGTAGGCGATACTGAAGGAGTTCTGCAGGTGGTTATAACAGGTGGTGTTCATGATATGGGCGATATCGACTTTCCAGCAACTATCGCGCAGAAATTAGAAACCTTTGGGGATGGAGTGCTTGAGCAGTTTGAGGAAAGGGGTATGACCTTTACCGCTGGCCAGGATTAGTTGTTCTATAGCCTATATATTGCTGCGTAATTTACTAAGCTTTTGTTCATAACGAATGCTAAAATAGTTACCAGCAAATATAATTGTGGCTCCTAATATTACAATAAATTTGGCTGACTCATTATACAGCAAATACCCTACTAATATAATTAATGGTAGCCGCATAAAGTCCATCGGTACCACAACAGTTGCATCTGCCAAAGAAAGCGCGCGCGCAGAACAATAATGCGCGCTTAAGCTAACTACGCCGACAGCAAATAACCAGAATAATTGGTTTAGATTAGGGGTAACCCAAACCATTGAAGACATAGCCGCACCTATTGGGAGTTGAATAAGTGCCATATAGATAAGTATTGTTAATGGTACTTCAGTTTTTGTTAGTTGTTTAGTAGAGGTCAAAGTAAGTGCAAAACCTATGGCAGCGGCTAAAACCAGAAGTGTTCCTGGATTAATGGATGTTATGCCTGGCCTTACAATTATAACAATTCCTATAAAGCCTAAAAATATTGAAGTGAGACGCCCTCGATTGAGTTTTTCACCAAGAAATAGTACCGCGATAAGTGCAGCCCATATTGGTGTAGTAAATTCAATAGCAAAAACTTCAGCTAAGGGTAGTAACATCAAACCAGAGATCCAGCCAAGTTGAGCTAATAGATGCACTAGATTTCGAAATAAATGTAATTTTGGCTTTTGAGTTTTAAGACAAGCCCAGCCTTTATATACAATAATTGGTGCGAGGACTATTAGCGCTCCTACACTTCGAAAAAATTGAACTTCGAAAGCATGTATTGCTCCATGTAACTCACGTACGGATACTGCCATAAGGGTGAAAGAGAGTAGTGCGCCAACCATCCAGAAGGTAGCTTCTAATATGGCAGATATTTTTTTTTCGGATGTTGAATGATGGCTCATAGCAGAAGCTCAAGAGTGGTTTAGTCTAGGGCTTGCACATTCAGCTCTTCGGCCATTTTATTTAACCCTTCAAGTAATGGAAGAGGCAAAGGTATGCCATTTAGCACTCTATCAGCAATTGCGGCATGACTGCCATCACCTGGTAAGCGCACTCTCTCCACACCCTTCATCGTTGCAGAATTATGCATAGTGCTCACTACCTGATCAATTTGTTTTTTAAATTCTATAACATCCATGAATGCAGAGATATCTAGAGCAATAATAAATTGTCCAGTATTAGTGGCAGAACTTTTATCTACATTCATGTCTATGACATCTTTACCAAATGCAGCCCCGTTAAGGGTTCCAGCTAAAATACCAAATATTAATGCTAGCCCGTAACCTTTTGCACCACCAATGGGTAATAAAAAACCGCTGTCTGATAAGGAAGCATCAGTCATTGATTGTCCTTCATTGTCAATCATCCACCCTTCTGGCATAGGAATCCCGCGCTGTGCGTGTACTTTAACTTTTCCGTAAGAGGTTACCGTAGTGGCCATATCAAGTAGGATCGGTTTTTCTTCCATACCTGGTATTGCTACAGCAATCGGATTGGTAGACAGTAATGGTTCAGTGCCTCCCCAAGGTGGAAGGTGGTTAGCGCTGCCAACAGCTACATAAATACCTATCATGTCATGTTCTAGTGGCAGCATAGCATATGCTCCGGCTGCACCTGCGTGATTAGAATGATGCACTCCGACCCATGACACGCCAGTTTTTTTAGCTTTTTTAATTGCTAATTCCGCACAGTAGTTAATAACTAAATGTCCCATTCCATTATCACCATCGACCAGTGCAGTAGCAGTTCTTTCCTGAGATATTCTAATATTAGGGTTTTTATTAAAACCACCGGCTTGCAACCTACTTATGTAGCCAGGTAGTCTAAAAACTCCATGGGAATCTTTGCCCATTATGTCTGATTCTGCCATAAAGTGGGCGACTATAGCTGCATCATTACTAGAAAGGCCTGTTGACTCAAAACAGCGTTGCATAAATTCTTCAATTTGCACGCGTGGAAAGCGCTGCATAGTTTGGATATTGTTGGACATAATTTTTCCTTAAGTAAAAATCGGTTTAGGAATATATCTGCAATGGTTCATATATAGGAGAGTTTATCCAGTTTGGTTAGCATAATATTGTTGTGAAGCTATTTTTATCTAGCAAATAACTGATTGGTTTATATGAGGAGGATACAGGCAATGAAAATTAAAAACATAGAAACAAATACAATTAAAAGTATTGCAGGGGCAATTCGCTGTGGTGATTTATCAGTTACAGAAATAGCGGAGTGGTCTATTGCAAACCGACAAGAACGTGGTGAGATTTTGAGCGCATACAAAACTTGGGACTCTAATCGATTTATTTCTGAGGCTAGGGCTGTGGATAGCGTGTTTGCTACAGGAATAGATTTAGGTGTATTTCAAGGAATTCCTGTTTCTGTAAAAGATCTCTATGGGGTTAAAGGTTATCCAACTTTTGCCGGTTGTCCAAGGGAACTCGAAAAAAAATGGCAAATTGAAGGTCCAGTGGTTAGAGCTTTGCGTCAGCAACTCTCAATAGTATCTGGAAAAACACATACCGTGCAATTTGCTTTTGGTGCGTTGGGCACTAATGCTCACTGGGGTACCCCTCGAAATCCCTGGGATAGTAAGAACCATAGAGTTCCTGGTGGGTCCAGCGCAGGAGCAGGTGTTAGTTTGTGGGAGGGCTCAGCTTTACTAGCATTAGGATCTGATACTGCTGGATCTGTTCGTATGCCGGCTAGTTTTACTGGTACCGTTGGTCTTAAAACTAGTAAGGGACGCTGGTCAACTTCTGGAATTGTGCCGCTCAGTCATACTTTAGATACTGCTGGGCCATTGACTCGTAATATTTCTGACTCAATTTCAGCATTTAGTGCAATTGATCCATTTGTAAGTCAGTCACCTAATGACTTTTGTGCGCGACTTGATGCGGCAGATTTATCAGATTTTAATATTGGGGTTTGTGATTGGTACTTTAATGATTGCGATCCAGGTATTGCAGAAGGGGTAATGTCAGCACTGAGTGAGTTAGAAAAAAAGGGAGCTCGGATATCATCCGTAGATTTTATAGAAATTGAAGAGTCAAACACATTATTTAGAAAAGGAGGTTTGTCGGCGCCTGAGTTTGCTAGTTTTATAAATAATGAAATGTTAGAGTTCAAGGAGGATCTTGATCCTAATGTAGCCGGCCGTTTTAATGTAATGGAAAGCATGGAAGCGAATGAGTATATTTTACGTTGTAACCAACGGCTAGAACTTGTGTCAAAAATGCACGAAGGTATGCTAGGTTTTGATGCCATAGTTGGCCCAACGATTGCGATTTCGCCTCCTACTCTTGAGGAAGTATCTGAATCGAAGGAATATCATCGCCACAATATGGCAGCATCACGAAATACAAGTACAGTAAATATGCTTGATTTATGTGCAGTAACTATGCCGGTGGCATTAGATTCTATTAATATGCCAGTTGGTTTACATATTATTTCTCAGCATGGAAATGACGAAAAGTTATTAGCCATAGCGTTAACTTTTGAGAAAGTTCTGGGTTCAGCTCGAGAGCGAATAGGAATTCCGCCATTATGTAAATAATATATTATGCTCAGTCTATTAATGCCCGTTCTCCGCGCGCTAAAATTCTTTGCATCGTCCTTAGAACGGGACGTTCTATTAACTTCCCATCAACGACAACTACTCCAGTGTTGGCTTCAGCAAATGCGTCGATAACTTTTTGAGCATATTTTATCTCTTCATCACTTGGAGAATAAACATCATTTATAACGGGTATTTGCTTTGGATGTATTACTCCTTTTCCCGTAAATCCTAGCTTGGCGCTAGCCTCTGCCTCATCACGCATTCCCGTCTCGTCATTCAAATCGAGCCACGGAACGTCTATAGCATCAATTTTGGCCGCTGCAGCGGCGTGCACAGTCCTTGATCGAGCATAAAGTAATGACTCCCAGTTGTTTGTGCATCTTAACTCAGCGGCAAGATCAACTGCCCCAAATAAAAGTGCATCAAGACGTGATGTTGACTGGGCGATTTCATATGCAGCTTCAAGACCTTCATTGGTCTCAATGATTGCCTGGAGGCGTGTATCTAAATTATGTTCCTCCAATGTCTCAGCTATGCCACGAACTTCCTCTGGGCCTTTAACCTTTGGTAACATTATAGATGGCACAAAACTATCGCTAGTTAATATAGCTTGCATATCTGTGATGCCCTCAGCGGTTCGTCCACTATTTACCCGAACTATTCTTTCAATACCGTCATCTGTTTGTTTATCAGAAAATATTTCCAGCATTTTTTTTCTGGCTTCTTCTTTATCATGAGGGGCAACGCCATCTTCGAGCTCAATACATATTATATCTGCACCAGATGTTAGTGCTTTTTTAAAGTATTCAGGACGATTACCTGGCGTAAAGATAAAGCTACGGCGCGATTGTATGTTATTTTCTATCATGTTTTAGTGACTTCCAAAAAATGTTTATTTATGCATAAAAAATATTTGTTATAAACGATATAAACCCAAAGGGGGATATAATTGGTACTTTTCATTCACCGATACTTATGTTCCCATAGCAAAACATTGAATGGGAGGAAAAAATGATTAAAAAAATTCTAAGTGCTGTGGCTATTTTAGTGATGGCTTCATCAGTAGCATACTCTAAATCCATAAATATTGGTTTTGTAACTACTTTAACAACTGGAGCCGCCATTATTGGAGTGGACCAAAAGAAGGCCGTTGATCTTGCGGTTGAGCACATCGGCGGCAAGATGGGAGCTCTAGACGTAAATATAATATATGAAGACGATGAATTTAACCCACAGAAGGGAAAACAGAAAACCGAAAAACTTATAAAGTCTGGCGATGTTGATATAGTTGCAGGTTATATATGGTCGCACGTTCTTTTAGCTTCTGCTCCAGTGGTGCTTAACGCAAATAAAATTTTGATTAGCGCTAACGCTGGTCCTTCGCCTTTAGCGGGGAAAAACTGCCATAAGAATTTCTTTAATATTTCGTGGCAGAATGACCAAACTCCGATGGCATTAGGAGAAGTACTTAATCAGAGGGCAATAAAGTCACTTTATGTGATAGCTCCTAACTATGCCGCAGGAAAAGATATGGTTGCAGGAGTTGAACGTACGTTTAAAGGCAAGGTTGTTGGAAAGGATATGACAACGTGGCCTACTCAGATAGACTGGTCTGCTGAGTTTACAAAGGTTAAAGCAGCCAAACCAGGAGCAGTATTTACTTTCTACCCTGGGAAACATGGGGCTGCCTTTTTAAAGCAGTATGCACAAGCGGGACTATCTAGTACTCCTCTCTATTCAGTCTATACTCTAGATTCTCTTAGTCTTCCGAGACTGCAGCAGGCTAAAATGACTGGGGTTCTAGGTACAACAATGACCCAATTCTGGTCACCTGATATGGACAACTCACAAAATAAGCGTTTTGTTGCTGATTTTAAAAAGAAGCATGGCAGTTATCCATCATTTTATGCTGCACAAGCATATGATTCTATATTCCTAATTAAGTCGGCTGTAGAGGCTACAGGCGGAAAGATCGGCGATATAGACGCTATGCGTTCGGCTCTTGAGAAAGCGGATTTTCCTTCAGTAAGAGGGAAGGTACGGTTTGGTAAAAACCATTTCCCAATTCAGAACTTCTATAGTCGTGAAGTAGTTGTTGATAGTAATGGAAAATGGACTACAAAAATTACTGGTGTAGCATTAAAAGACCATCAGGACGTTTACGCTAAAGACTGTAATCTATAATTTTGAATAAAGAATTTGTTCTAAGACGGGGGCTATAGGCCCCCGTCTCTGTATTAAATTCCTTGGAAGAGACCATGGATATAAATATTTTTATTGAACAACTTTTAAATGGATTCCAGCTTGGAATGTTGCTGTTTTTGTTTGCAGCTGGATTGACTTTAGTTTTTGGTATTATGGACCTTGTAAACTTAGCGCATGGATCTATTTACATGGTCGGAGCCTTTACCGCGGCCACGCTTACTTTGTGGTTAGATTCATTTGTTTTAGGGATAATTTTTGCTTTGCCGTTAACCTTACTGTTTGGCATGGTATTAGAGTTTATTGCGTTAAAGACTATTTATGCCCGAGACCATATGGACCAAGTACTGGCTACCTTTGGGCTAATATTATTTCTGAACGAACTTGTACGAATAATATGGGGGCCCGCGGGTCTAGCGATACCCTTACCTATATTGCTTGACGGGAGTATAGACCTACCTTTAGGCATTGTTTATCCAGCATATAGATTGTTTATAATTATCATTGGTATTCTAGTTGCTATAGGTTTGTATTGGCTGGTTGCTAAGACGCGATTAGGTATGCTGATAAGAGCTGGCGCATCTAATCGGGTTATGGCTAGCGCCTTAGGTGTTAATATTCGATTACTTTTTACTGCAGTTTTTGGCCTGGGTGCTATGCTTGCTGGGCTGGCAGGAATGCTTATTGCTCCTATTAATCAAGCCCAAATTGGCATGGGGGAGGAGATATTAATTTTAGCATTTGTAGTTATCGTTATTGGAGGGATTGGATCTATACGCGGTGCTTTTATTGCCTCTATTCTCGCTGGGATAATTGACACAATGGGAAGAGCTTTTCTGGATGTTTTATTGTTAGCACTTCTTCCATCTAATGCTGCCGAAGCGGCTGGGCCAGCACTATCTTCTATGCTTATCTACTTATTAATGGCGGTTGTATTAGTCTTTCGCCCGCAGGGTCTTTTTCCTCCTCGAGGTGGATGATAAGATAATGCGGAGACTAATGGAAAAAGCTAATTCTTCTAGTACTGCAATTTTACTAATTGTCTTTGCTCTTATGCCTTTCGTTGCTCCTCTCGTGGGTGAGGCATTTTACGTAGATGTATTTGCACGTATAATGATATGGTCAATTGCAGCAGTTGGTCTTAATTTAATACTTGGCTACGGTGGAATGGTGAGCTTTGGGCATGCTGCCTATATCGGCATCGGTGGTTATACCATCGCTATATTTAGTTTCCATGAAATAAATAACGGTTTCATTCAGTGGCCTGTAGCTTTAGCAATCAGTGGAGTTGTTGCTTTGTTGTTTGGCGCTCTATCTCTTCGTACGAGGGGCGTATATTTTATTATGATTACTTTAGCTTTTGCTCAGATGGTTTATTTTCTAGGTGTTAGCGCAGATAAATATGGCAGCAATGACGGATTAAATGTTTGGCACCGCAGTCATTTCAGACTTGGCAATATTAATTTTAAAATTGATGATACTATTACTTTTTATTACGTAATTTTCTTTTTACTCCTTCTGGTAATCTATTTTACTCGACGTTTGGTTAAATCTCGCTTTGGAATGGTTTTAAAGGGATCTCGGTCTAATGAAATACGCTTAAACACAATAGGTATCAGAACATATTCTTATCGTCTGACAGCATTCGTTATTTCCGGTGTTATATGCGGTTTAGCAGGCATTTTACAGGCTAATTTTGAGAAATTTGTTAGTCCAGATATGATGGATTGGCCACGTTCTGGTGAGCTAATGTTTATGGTAATAATGGGCGGATTAGGTACTGTATTTGGACCTGTGCTGGGCGCCACAGCTTATCTTTTGCTATCTGAGGTTTTATCAAGTTTTACTATACACTGGCATCTAATTTTTGGCCCTCTATTAATAATACTGGTTTTATATGGTCGAGGAGGTTTATCTGGCCTTTTTGGAAAAAATGATGATTAAACCGTTATTAAAAACAGAAAATATTTGCAAGGCATTTGGAGGAATTGTTGCTAGTGATAATTTATCATTAGAGGTAATGACAGGTCAAATTCATGCTATTATTGGTCCAAATGGTGCGGGTAAGACCACACTAATTAATATTTTGTCCGGACAACTTTTTCCGGATTCCGGAGAAATAATATTTGATGGCAACTTTATTACTCGTTTTCGGTCATCAAAGCGTGCAAATCTTGGTTTAGCTCGTTCATTTCAAATTACGAGTATTTTCCCTGATTTTTCGACCCTAGATAACGTAGTTTTTTCTATTCTAGCTCGGAGCGCTCATAATTTTCGATTTTGGCGACCAACTCAGAGTGATGATGAGCTGCGAATTCCTGCACTTGAAGTTCTGAATAGAATTGGTTTAGGCGCTCGTGCCGATGTAATTGCTGGCAACCTAGCCCACGGTGAAAAGCGTCAATTAGAAATTGCAATGGCTCTTGCAACACAACCTAAAATGCTACTTTTGGATGAACCAATGGCCGGCATGGGGGCTGAGGAGAGTCAAACCATGATATCCTTACTTAATGAACTAAAGTCCGATTATACTATGCTCCTTATTGAGCATGATATGGATGCTGTTTTTGCATTAGCTGATCAAATTACTGTCTTAGTGTATGGTAGAGATATTGCTTCTGGAACCCCCCTAGATATACGTGCCAATGAAGAGGTTCGTGCGGCGTATTTAGGTCACCACGAAGAGATTATATGATGCTTAGGGTGCAATCAATTGAAGCAGCGTACGGTGACAGCCAAGTGTTGTTTGGAATGACTTTAGAAATTTCTGCTGGAGAATTTGTAACTCTGCTAGGCCGTAATGGCATGGGTAAGACAACCACCGTACGGTCAATTATGGGAATCTTATCCGTAAGAGCAGGCAATATTAAATTCGAAGAAAAAAAGATTAATAATTTACCATCATTTCGGGTTGCAAAATATGGAATTGGATTAGTACCTGAAGGTAGACAAATATTTTCTAACTTAACAGTACGAGAAAATTTGATTGCTACCTCTATTCCTGCAACTAATAAAGGAGATGGATGGTCATTGGAACGCGTTATTGACTTGTTTCCGGTCTTGAGAGATCGCTTAGGCAGTATGGGTAATCAGTTGTCAGGCGGTGAACAGCAAATGTTAGCTATTGGTCGAGCTCTAATGACAAACCCTAGACTTTTAATCCTAGATGAAGCGACAGAGGGACTAGCTCCAATGATTAGGCAAGAGATATGGACATGTTTACAAAGACTTAAAAAAGAATCATTAGCGCTTTTAGTAATAGATAAGAATGTAGATATTTTATCGAAAATAGCTGACCGGCATTACATTGTCGAGAAGGGAAAAGTTGTTTGGACAGGAACCTCTCTGGAACTTCGTGCTAATGAAGAACTAAAACAAAGATATTTGGGGATTTAAATTATTTCCAATAAATCGCATGTTTTTTGCGGCATCTACTTTCTTAGCCTAAATCTTTGTATTTTTCCTGTAGAAGTTTTAGGAAGTTCTTTCACGAAGTTAAACCAGCGTGGATATTTATAAGGAGCTAAATTTCTTTTGCAATATTCGGTTAGTTCTTCAGTTAAAAACTTAGAATAACTATTTGGATCTTTCAGAACTACGTATGCCTCTGGTTTTACTAACCGATCTTTATCATGCCTTCCAACTATCGCTGCCTCAAGAACTTTTTCATGAGATATTAATTGGGCTTCAATCTCTACTG
>JAQWSA010000029.1 GCA_029243445.1 Alphaproteobacteria bacterium | reverse complement strand
ATTTTAGTAGATGCTAATCAAAGATGGGATGTAACTACTAACATACATGTTGCTAATCAATTAGAAGACTGCGCGTTATACTGGTATGAAGAACCAGTTCTTGCTGATAATATTGAGCAATGTGCAGAAATAGCAAAGGCAATCTCAACTCCTGTAGCAACTGGAGAAAATGAATATACACGGTATGGTTTTAGAGATATAATTGACCATAAAGCTGCTTCATTCTTAAATCCTGATATCCATAGATGTGGTGGCTTTAGTGAGATGATAAAAATTTCTCATCTAGCCGCTGCTTATGATATAAAAATAGCCCCTCACCTCGTTCCAGAATTATCAATACATACACTGGTATCAACTCCTAATTCAGCTCTTGTAGAATTTCTAGCCGGCAGTCCTGATATCTTATGGCAAAATCCGCCGCTTATAGTTAACGGAATGATGACACCGCCGAACCGTATAGGACATGGTATGGAATTCAGCGACGAAGCTATAAAGCGCTATACGATATAAACCTGATTAATTCATTCATAATTATATTATTAATTATTAGAAGAGTTAATAGCCCGCCATACTCTTTCAGGTGTTACCGGCATATCAATTGAAGTTACTCCAGTAGTCTCTAATGCGTTCATGATTGCATTCATTAACGCAGGCATAGCTCCCACAGTACCAGCCTCTCCTGCTCCCTTAGCGCCTAGAGGATTTCGTTTTGTAGGAACCTCATTGCTCTTAACTTCTATGGCACAAAAATTATCTGCTCGAGGCATTGCATAGTCCATGAATGATCCACTAAGCAATTGACCGTCAGATTTATCATAAGCTACCTTTTCCATCATAATTTGACCAAGTCCCTGCGCTACACCTCCATGGATTTGTCCTTTTACAATAGTTGGGTTAATCATATTTCCTACATCATCAACAACCCAATATCCTAAAATTTTTACTACACCGGTTTCAGGATCAACCTCAACTTCACAGACATGACTTCCATTTGGATATGTATCATCTTCTGGGCTAAAAGTGGCTGTTTCATAAAGACCTGGTTCAACACCTAGAGGTAGTTTTGAAACCGAAAATGAAGCCTTTGCTACTTCCCTTATTCCTATTTCTTTATCGGTTCCATCAACAAAAAATTTACCGTCCTTAAAAATAATATCCTCAACTGCAGCTTCAAGCTGATGAGCAGCAATTTTAGTTGCCTTTGCAATAATTTTATCAGCAGCAAAATAGATGGCAGATCCTCCAATAACAGTAGAACGAGAACCCATAGTTCCCATGCCAAAAGCTACTCTGTCAGTATCACCATCAATCACCCTCATTTCTGTAGGTTCAAGACCTAATCTTTCTCCAATTATTTGCTTATATATCGTTTCATGACCTTGGCCCTGGCTTTTAGTACCCATTAAAATAGTTGCAGATCCATCCGTACTAAAACGAATTTCAGCAAAATCAGGAGCCGGAGAGGCTGCCCTCTCAATAGGGTTAGCTATTCCTATGCCACGCAGTTTACCTTGACTTACTGATTGTTCCTGCCTCTTTGGAAACTCAGAATAATTAGACATTTGAAGAGCTTCATATTGATTTTTAGTAAATTCACCGCAATCATAATTTAGGCCTAAAACAGTTTGAATTGGCATAGAGTCCGAAGATATCATATTCTGTGTTCTTAATTTTATAGGGTCTATATTCATTTCACGAGCTGCTTCATCAAACATTCTTTCAATGATATATGTCGCTTCTGGACGGCCAGCTCCTCTGTATGGAGCAGTTGGGTTGGTATTGGAGTGCACTGTTTTTACTGTTACATGAGCAGTGGGCACTTTATATACACCTATAAGAGTTCCGACATTTGAGAAAACTGCTAGTAAGTTTCTTATGGCTGATAAATATGCACCAATATTTGCAATAGTGTTGACTCGCAAACCTACTACATTACCATCACTATCAAATCCTAGTTCAGCTTCACTTACATTGTCTCGGCCATGCTCATCAGCTTGAATAGCTTCGCTACGCTCACAAGTCCATTTGACTGGACGGTCTATTTTTTTAGCTGCCCACAAAACCAGACGATGTTCAGCGTACTGCCAACCCTTAGTACCAAAACCTCCACCAACATCTCGGGTAATTACACGAATGTTTTGTTCTGGAACAGAAAATATCTTTTCGGCAAGAAGCTGCCTAACCCGATGTGGGTATTGTACATCAGCGTGTAACGTAAACCGATCTTCTCGATGATCATATACACCAATCGCTCCCCTTGGTTCCATGTATTGTGCAAAAACCCTAGAAATCACAAAACGTCTTTTTACTACATGAGTGGCACTAGCCAAGGCAGATTTAACTGCATCTGCGTCACCAGACTGATATTGCCCAGATATATTGTCTGGATAATCATCCCAAACTACGGCTGAAGCATTCATAACAGTTTGTTCAGTATCAGTAACTGAAGGGATTGGCTCATAATCAACATCTATAAGCTCTGCACCATCACGGGCCTGATTTAAAGTTTCCGCTATGATTAAAGCTACTGGATCACCAACGTAGCGCACACGCCCCAAAGCCAATGGTGGCTGTGGACGATATTTCATAGGAGCACCATCTGGCCTTTTCCATTTAGCAGGCATTCCGGGCACCCCAAGTTTATCAGCTAAAATATCTTCGCCTGTATAAACAGCGATCACGCCTTCTAATGATAATGCCTTATGTATGTTAATGGATTTAATTTCAGCGTGGGCGTGGGGAGATCTAAGAACTATTGCATAAGTTTGATTGGGAAGATTTATATCACTTACAAATAATCCCTGGCCACGAAGAAGCCTCGGGTCTTCCTGTCGCAACACCCCCTGACCAATACCAAACTTTACCATTTTATTTCTCTCTTTAAATTGCCAACTAAAATCTATATGGTCAGAAACAACGTATTAGAATATCCTAATATAATATATATTTAGTAAAATTTTGCAAATTCGACTCAGGACTTATAAGTTTAAATTACGTTTAATAAAATATAAACATTATAAGTCTATTATCCTATCTAAATGTGGAGAATTAAATGATTAATGCCGCTATAGTCGGTCTAGGTTGGTGGGGGAAAGTACTCGTTCAGTCTGTCCAAAATAAATCTGATGAAATTCAATTTACAGCTGGAGCAGTTAGAACAACTTCTAAAGTATTTGACTTTGCAAAAGAACAAAACCTAACTCTATATGACTCATTAGATCCAATATTATCAGACAACTCTATAGATGCAGTAGTTTTTGCAACCCCGCATTCAAAACATGTAGAACAAATTATAGCTACTGCTAACGCTGGTAAGCACGTTTTCATGGAAAAGCCCCTGACTTTAACAAAGTCAGGAGCTGAAAAATCTGTTGCTGCTACAGAAAAAGCCGGAGTAATTTTGGCCGTCGGGTTTAATAGACGTTACAGCCCTGCAGTTGATGCCTTAAGGGAACAAATTAATAATAATGTACTAGGTACCATGCTACACTGGGAGGGTACTATGTGTGCTCCCATAGGTATGGCTCTTACAGCCGATGCATGGAGAGCGGATAAAAGTGAAACGCCTGCAGGCGGTCTCACTCCAATGGCAATTCATATTATAGATCTGATGATTGACCTTTTTGGCAAAGTTGAAGAAGTACACTGCCAAAGTTTTAGAAGGGCTGTTCCAAATGATACAGATGATACAACATCTATCCTTTTTCGCATGTCAAATGGCATGTCTGGATATGTAGCAACATTATTAGCTACACATCCATCTTTTCGTATGCATATCTGGGGAACCGATGGATCAACAGAAATACGAAATCCAGATATGAGTAAATTTCTCTATACACCAAACAACACTGGACAAATTACTGGTGCTGCAGGAGTAATAAATACAGAAGAAAAAGATTTATCAGGGTTTGATACTGTTGCAGCTGAATTAGAGGGGTTTGCGGCAGCAATAAATGGTATCACTCCATATCCTGTAACATCTGAGCAAGCAATCCACGGCTGCTCAGTTATCGAAGCCATAGTTGACTCAGCGAAAAAGGGTATGCCAGTGAAAGTAAAATAATATAAACCAGAATAGGTTATTTTATCTCTAAAACAAGCTTACCTCGTAGATGTCTACCTTCACTAACCTTATGAGCCATAACTGCTTCTGAAAGTGGATAAGTAGTTATTTCAGGCAACCGTATCACACCGGCTTCAAATAAGCTTATAATACGTTCCATGTAACGACGGTCTCTATTAACTAAAGGGCGCAATGAGTTTATGTCATCTCTTGGCGATGATGGAGCCTTAGGCCCAGAGGCTATAAACGCGATACGTCCCCCAGATTTAAGAACGCTGAAAGAACGCAAAGCCACATCTCCACCTACAGTTTCAAAAACAGCATCACAATCTGATACGACTTCTGAAAAATCGTATTTATTATAGTCAATAACCTGGTCTGCTCCCAAATCTAGTAGATAATTCATGTTATTAGAACTTGATGTTGTAACAACCGATGCCCCAATGTTTTTTGCTAATTGAATCGCAAAGCTAGCTACACCACCAGCCCCCCCTTGAATAAGTATTTTTTCTCCTGATTCAAGTTTTAATGTTTCTTCAATTGAGATTAGTGCTGTAAGTCCTATAAGTGAAAGAGTTGCCGCAGCATTATGCGATATACTCTCTGGCTTTAAAGCAATAATTGAGGCTTTTATAGCAATCTTCTCTGCATACGTTCCCTCTTGCCCCACATCACAAACCCCAAAAACTTCATCGCCCTTTTTAAAGTCATTAACACCTTGACCAATCTGGCTGACAACACCCGAAAAATCCCTTCCTAATATATACGGAAATTTATCTAGAGTACTATAATGTCCAGCACGTACTTTCCAATCAGCTCCATTGATACTAGCCGAGTGAATGTTAACAACAACCTCACCTTCTCCAGCTATAGGATCAGGCAAATCACCATATTTGAGAACTTCAGGGCCACCTTGTTCATCGAGATATGACGCTTTCATAAGATTCAGACCTTTCAAGTTTTGTGCAGAGTAATTTATCAAACACAATCATTTCTTATCTATATTTATCTAATGTCTTTTTTAAAATAAACCCTACTAATCAGTTAATTCTTCTGCATCAATTAATACAAATGCAATACGGCAGGCCTTATTAGTACGATTTGACCAAGCATGATTAGTACCTCTTTGAATTAGAACATCACCAGGTCCCATAGGGGTTTCTCCAACATCCATCATGGCAACTACTTCTCCTTCTAAAATAATTGCATAGTCTACTGTTTTAGTTTTATGAAATCCCGGATGACGTGACCCGGAACCTGCAGCATAAGCTTCATCTCCAGATACAGCAGTATTATCTGGAGCCTGGTCTAGCTTTTCTCCAAATCTTAGTTTATCTGGGGGAATATCAACAATTCGAAATACATTACCTTTAGTGGGGGGCTGTAATCGAATTTCTCGGTCAGCAGAATCATCATTTCCTGCATTACTAGCAGGAGCGTTATCTACAGCCCACAACTCAGTCCAAGAAAACCCTTCAACGCCGCCTGTATTGGTAATATTTGGAGCATCACGATCATCTTGTATATATGATTCTCCATTTTCATTATGTGCAGCAATAATTCTTCTGACGGGCTTAAGCATATTGTTTACTTCCTTTTTTTACTTGTTAATTAAATTATGTTTAGACATTCCAATAAAGAAAAACAGCTCACCATATAAACTGTCAAATAAATATTTCTATGATTATAACTAACTATTAATTGAACATTAAAATCCTATCTATTAAATAAGAACGTATTAATACCGGAAATTATATATACTTTTTAATTAAAAAAATTATTGTATACACTCACTAGAAATGTCTGAATATCTTGGGTTGCTCAACTTTCACCATAGCTAATATCTATTTGAGGAAAAATAAATTATGACTACTTATTCTATATGTGTTTTACCAGGTGATGGTATCGGACCCGAAGTAACTAATTGTGCAAAACGAGTACTAGACTCACTCGCTTCATTCGATAATGGACCTATGTTTGAATTTAAAACTCACCCTGCTGGTCATGGTACATTTACCAGCACTGGTAATGCAATGCCTGATAGTACAATGGAGGCGGCCAAAGCAGCTGATTCAGTTTTGGTAGGCGCAATGGACGTAGCACAAATACCATCTGGTGGCGGAGATCCACTTCGTTCATTAAGAGTTGGGCTAGAAGTTGGAGCCAGTGTACGACCATCACGATGGATCAAAGGCGTTAAGTCTCCTGCGGATAATATAGACTGTGTCATTG
>JAQWSA010000028.1 GCA_029243445.1 Alphaproteobacteria bacterium | reverse complement strand
ATTGAAGTAAATCAACAACAGCTAGCATTTGAACCAAAGAACTTAGAACGAATATATGGTAAAGATTTTGGTACTTTAGGAGGAGTTATAGCTTGTAACTTATCTTGTCATCGGCGTATTAAGTCTGGCGCTGCTCGAGATCATATTTTAGGAATTAAGGGAGTTAGTGGTCGAGGTGAGTTATTTAAGAGTGGTGGCCGCGTTGTAAAAAATGTCACGGGTTATGATTTGTCGAAATTGATGACTGGTTCCTATGGTACTTTAGCAGCCCTAACTGAGATTACTATAAAAGTTCTACCGTCACCGGAAGATGTCAGAACACTGATCTTGGTTGGCCTTGATGATGAAATGGCACAATTGGCGATGACCGTTGCTATTAATTCAAGTCACGAAGTTAATGGAGCGGCACATTTGCCATTAACTGTAGCCTTGCAATCCTCAGTTAAAAATATTTCTTCTTCTCAGACAGCTATTACCGGTCTAAGGCTGGAAGGCTTTGGACCATCGGTAGATGCTAGAATAGAAGCGTTACGAATTAATTTGAAGAAATATGGTGACCTAGAAGAGCTAGACATGGAGGACTCCATTATTTTTTGGTCGGAGGTAAGAGATGCTAGGCCGTTTCAGAAAGAAAATAGCGTCTTGTGGAGAATGTCTGTAACACCGAGTTTAAGTCCATTGATTGTTAAAGATATTCAGTCAGAGTTTGCGGGGGTTGCATTTTATGATTGGGGCGGAGGACTTATTTGGTACTGTATGAAACAGAGTTCAGAAGATTGTGGTGCACAAAAAGTACGTTCTGTACTTCAAAACTGTGGAGGAGGGCATGCAACCCTTGTACGAGCAGATAATATTAGCCGCGCTCAGGTTGAGGTATTTCAACCTCAATCACAGGCTCTAGCTGACTTGTCATCAAGAGTTAAAAAAAGTTTTGATCCCAAACGCATCATGAATCCAGACCGCATGTATTTGGGGGTTTAATCTTTATGCAAACTAATTTCTCGATACAGCAATTAGCAGATTCTGATACTGCTGTTGTTAACGATATTTTACGATCTTGTGTTCACTGTGGGTTTTGCACTGCTACGTGTCCAACGTACGTTTTACTTGGAGATGAATTAGATAGCCCACGCGGCCGAATTTACCTTATGAAACAGATGTTTGAGGATGAGGCGCCAGCGACTAAAGAAGTTGTTACACATATAGACCGCTGTCTTTCGTGTTTATCCTGCATGACTACATGTCCATCTGGTGTTAACTATCAGCACTTGGTTGATCAAGGTAGGCAGCATATCGAGGAAACTTATAAACGTCCGATCTCTGATAAAATAATTCGTTGGTTTCTTGCTTCAATCATTCCATACCCTTCAAGATTCAGATTTATCCTATTATTAGGAATGATGGGACGATTTTTAAAACCTTTTTTGCCCAAGCAGATAAGTTCTATGCTGGCTTTAGTTCCTGATACTTTAGCCAAAGCATCTCCTCTGGATAAACCACAAACAATAGAAACAAAGGGTAAATATTATAAAAGGGTAGCTCTTCTTAATGGGTGTGCACAAACTGTACTTGCTCCACAAATTAATGAAGCAACCGTTCGTTTATTGTCGCGGTTTGATGTAGAGGTAGTAATTGCAGATGGTGCAGGTTGTTGCGGCTCACTTGCTCACCATTTAGGAAAAAAAAATCAATCAATTAATCAAGCAAAATCCAATATTGATGCTTGGACCCGAGAAATTGAATCAAGAAATCTAGATGCATTAATAATAAATACTAGTGGTTGTGGTACTCATGTTAAGGATTACGGGTTTATATTTAGAGATGATATAGAGTACGCAGAGAAGGCTAATAAAATATCGGAAATATCGAAGGATATTACTGAATTTATGGTTGAATTAAATCTCAAATTTTCTAGTCTTAAGGATATATCTGATCAACGTATAACTTATCACTCAGCTTGTTCGATGCAGCACGGGCAAGGGATTCATAATCAACCCTTGCAGCTTTTATCAGCTGTTGGTTTTGATGTAATGGAGCCACTTGAAGCACACTTATGTTGTGGCTCGGCCGGTACATATAACATCCTACAAAAAGAAATAGCCGACCAATTGGGGGATCGTAAAGCCGCAAATATATCTTTAACCGAACCCACCATAGTAGCAACTGGAAATATTGGCTGTATAACACAATTGGCAGTTAAAATTGATGTGCCAATTGTTCATACTGTTGAATTACTTGACTGGGCTACAGGTGGTCCTAAGCCATTCGGGATTAAATAGAATTAGTTATGGTTGAAAAAACAAAGGTTTTAAGTATAACAGATGAAAATTTTTGTTCGACTTAAGTTTCAATTTGTAAGTTAACTATCAAATCTAAAATTAATGTTTAAATAATTATAATAAAGTAAAAGAAGGTATATATTGATGAAAAACCATGAACCCAGCTTCGCTGATAGGTTGGGTGCGGCAGCTAAGGCAAAGCAAGCACAACTAAAAAAGGCAAAAGCAAATAATCCTGCTAATCAACCTGGGTTTGCAGAGAGACAAGCAGCTCGGCAAGCTGCTTCTATTGCACGAGAGGAACGTTTAAAGGAAAGAAAAGCTACAAAGGAAGCAGAAAGAATTCGTAAGGCGGAGGAAGAGGCTGCTAAAAAACTTGCTAAAGAGATAGCTTTAAAAGCCGAGCAAGAACGATCAGAAGCTGAGGCTATTGAAAAAGAAGAGGCTAAGGCTGCACATGCTGCTGAACGCAAGGCAGAACGTGACCGAAGGTATGCTGCTCGTAAGGCACGGAAGAGAAAATAGATGGATACTAAATTTTTTAAAAATTTTGGTATTTAAGCGCTTATTTTTTCAAAGTGCTCTGGAGTATTTTCAAGTGTTTTAAGAAATCTAATTGTTGGCCATTCTTTTATAGCATTATCTAAATGCCACTCATTGCGTGCTAAGAATACAGGGGTTTCATCGTGATCATCAGCTATAGCAGAAGGATTTTTGTCGCTAAATTGCTTTATTGCTTGAAGGTTGTCTGATTCCAGCCATCGAGCTGTGTGAAGTTGGATGTGTGTAAATTTTACTATAATATCGTACTCAGTTCGAATTCGGTCAGCCATAACTTCAAACTGAAGTGCGCCTAATACGCCCACTATCCAGTTTGAACCTAGTCTAGTACGAAATGCACGAGCTACTCCTTCTTCCGCTAGTTGCGTCAACGCACGAGTTAGATGTTTAGCTCGCATAGGGTCAACTGTATCAATAGACATCAAAAGTTCAGGTGCAAAAGACGGGACACCAGAGAATTGTATTTCTTCTCCTTCTGTAAGGGTGTCTCCAATCCTTAAATTGCCATGGTTGGCGATACCAATAATGTCTCCAGGCCACGCTTGCTCTGCTGTCTCACGTTCTTTAGCTAAGAACATCATTGGATTCTGTAGGTTTACAAGCTTTCCATTCCTGACTGAAATTAACTTTATACCGCGTTTAAAATTACCAGATGTAACACGAAAAAAAGCCATTCTATCTCTGTGCTTGGGGTCCATGTTTGCTTGAATTTTAAATACAAACCCTGAAACTTTATTTTCTTCTGGTAAAACAAAACGTTTGTTTGAGGGGCGCCCTACTGGCGCTGGTGCTAGGTTAACAAGACCTTCAAGTAACTCTTTAACTCCAAAATTATTTATCGCTGAACCAAAAAAAACAGGGCTTAGGTTACCTTCTCGATATGCATTGATATCTAATGTTGGGCATAAGCCTTTAGCCATAGTAAGTTGTTCGCGCAATAATGCTAAAGAGTCTTGAGGTAAAAGGTCGTCTAATTTTTTGTCATTTATTCCAGTACATTGTTCGGCATTATCTAGTTTATTGTTTTTTGGATTATCTACCTTCCCTTTTTGTGTCATCAAAACACGGTCTTTAATTACATCATAGCAACCGTAAAAATTACGTCCCATGCCTATTGGCCAACTTGCTGGTGTAACTTCTATTGCAAGAACCTGTTCTATTTCGTCTAGTAAATCAAATGGATCACGGCCCTCTCTATCAAGTTTATTTATAAATGTTATTATGGGCACATCACGTAAACGGCAAACCTCAAATAGTTTACGAGTTTGGGACTCAATTCCTTTAGCTGCATCTATAACCATTACAGCGGAATCAACTGCTGATAAAGTACGATAAGTATCTTCGCTAAAATCTTCGTGACCAGGTGTATCTAATAAATTGAATACACAGTTATGGTATTCATAAGTCATAACTGATGATGCTACTGATATACCTCTTTCAGTTTCTACTTTCATCCAATCGGAACGTGAACGCCTTGCCTTACCTTTTGCCTTCACTGCTCCAGAAAGCTTTATGGCTCCTCCAAATAACAACAGTTTCTCTGTTAGCGTAGTTTTACCTGCATCTGGATGGCTAATAATAGCAAAGGTACGTCGACGGGCTATCTCGTCTTCGAGTATTGTCATATTACATTGGGAGCAATTGTATTAGCATCAAACTAATATAGAGATATATAATTTTTTTTCTAGAGCGTAGATAATCATTTTTATGTGAAACGTTATATACTAGCTTTATATTAGCACCGTTTTATAAAAACGTTAGATGATTGAAAGAAAATATATGACTGATAATAACATGATCACGTTACGAAGTTGGGAGCAATTAAGTAATGAAGTTCAAAAACGGGCGGATGCACAAATGTATCCTCTCACTGGGATGAATCCTCAAGATGTTGCTGAAGCACTTGCCAATACCGCAACCCTTAATCGCGATGCATGGGCTAATGGTTGGTCAGCAGTTGGAGACCGATATGTTAATCTTGCTAATACACAAATTAAATCTAACAATTCTTTAGCTTCTACTAATTATCTAAATGCATGGCGTTATCATGGTTTTGCAGCCTGGCCGACACAGAATACAGATAGTAAAAAATTAGCCTTTAAAGCTTCTATGGATAGCTTTCGTAGTTATGCATCTCTAGTTTCACCTAATATAGAACGTATAAAACTCCCATTCGAAGGCAAAGATGTTACATTTTATATGCAGTTACCTGAGAATGTTTCTCAGCCGGTTCCCTTAATATTATCTTTTGGAGGTTTAGATAGCTACAAGGAATATATAGTTGAACGATATGGCCCAGATTATTTGGCGAATGGATTTGGCTATGTAGCACTCGATATACCGGGTACAGGAGAATCGCCTATTTTGGCATCTCCAGACGCAATACGTATGTATAAAGTAATAATTGATTATCTTGAAAGCCGTGATGATGTTGATTCTAAACGTTTAGCGGTTCAGGGAGTTAGTCAGGGTGGTTATTGGGCTGCACGTCTAGCTATTGCAGAAGAAAAGCGTTTAGCTGCAGCTGTTTTTTGGGCGGGACCTACCCATTATACTTTCCAACGTGAATGGCTAGAGCATAGTACAAATACGAATGAGTATTTATTTGATTATCTACCGGCGCGTTTATCTATATATGGTGCGAACAGCTGGGATG
>JAQWSA010000027.1 GCA_029243445.1 Alphaproteobacteria bacterium | reverse complement strand
GCTCGTGGGTTTATGTTAGAAGATCTGCAAGCAGTTTATACTAAAGTGACTGGTCGTCGGTCTTTTCCCAAGGCATGGCAAAAACGTGCTTTATCATTACAGAAAATTGCAGAATCTGCCGAAAAACAGGGTAGACTAGTTACTGCTCGTCAGCTTTATCATAGAGCTGCTCTATGTTTTGGACGAGCACAACACCTTATTCCTATTCACGGTAATGAACAAAAAGAGTCATCATATAGATCACTTTACCAATGTTACGATAAGGTGATTAAACTCTCGGATGGTAATATGATAAAAAAATCAGTGGAGTTTGCGGCAGGACAAAGTGCTTATGCTGTCTTCCATAAAGCCCCCGGAGAAGGCCCTAAACCGACCATAATTATAATACCAGGAATGGATGCTATTAAGGAAGATGTATCAAATCCTTATACTAGTGATTACTTGTCGCGTGGAATGAATGTCTGCGCTATTGATGGTCCTGGGCAAGGTGAGTGTAATTCTAATAGTGTATGGTTAACTGAAGATAATTATCAAATAGCAGCATCTAAAATTATAGACTGGCTTATAAGTCGTGACGATGTTGATAATGAACGTCTTGGTGTTATGGGTATGAGCATGGGATCAAGGTGGGGAGTTCAAGTCGGCGCCCACGACCCTAGAATAAAAGCTGTTTGCGGTCAGATGGCAAATGTTGGGACCTTTGATGTTATATTTGAACAAGCACAGCCAAATTTTAAAAGAATTTTCATGTATATGACTGGTTACACGAATGAAAACGATTTTGATGAATTTATGAAAAAGATGGACCACTTGCCAGATGTAGCTAAAAGGTTGAAAGTTCCGCATTTACTCGTCGCAGGAGATATGGATGAGCTATGCTCTCCTGCTGATATTGTGACCTTCAGAAAGAACTTAGGTGGAGCTAGTGAACTTTGGCTTTACGAAGGAGTTTTTCATCCTATGGGTGAGGTTGCAGGTGAAATTTATCCCGCTATGGCCGATTGGTTGCTTACTACACTTAATGAAAGTCGCCCAGAAAATTATGAACGAACTGTTTATATTGAAGATGGAACAACTCTGGGTAATTATGAGCATGGATAAATAAAATATATTTAGTGTTAATATTATATGCAGGTTAATTAAAAAGTATTTATATGATTTGATTATTTCTGATAAAATTTAGCTTATAATAACTTATAATGGTTAGATTTAGTAAAATATAATATTTAAAATAACTATAGTTATTTTAAACGTATATTATTGTATTACATTAACAAAAAGATATAACTTATGATTAAATATGATAATTATCGACCACACGGTGTTATTCCAGCTGCTTTAATGGCATTCAAAGAAGATCTATCTATTGATGAGATGGAAACACGTCGTCATTTATTATATTTGTCTAAAACTGATGGCATAACCGCTGTTACTGTAAATGGTCATTCTTCTGAAGTACACGCATGTACTACTGATGAACAGAAACGGCTTTTAGATATATCAGGTGATGAAATTGGTGATAAAGTCCCTTTAATTAATGGAATATACGCGGACGGTAGTATGCAGGCTGCAAGTTTGGCAAAGATGGCTTATAATGGAGGAGCGACCGCACTATTATGTTTTCCGCCTCACTCAATGCGTATGGGAGGGATTAGTCATCGCCCTGAGATGGCTTTATCTCATTTTAAAACTATAGCAGATGCAACTGATTTACCTTTAATAATATTCCAATATGCAGACGAACTAGCTTACTCTTTAGATACCTTAGTTGATCTTGTGGAAGAGATACCTACGGTTTGTGCTGTAAAGGATTGGTCGCCAGCCCAGAGACATGAGCAAAATATTAAAGTACTACAAAATTTGTCACGACCTGTTAACGTTCTTTCAACTAATTCAGCTTGGTTAATGTCCTCATTAGTTATGGGAGCAAATGGATTGCTATCAGGTGCAGGCTCTGTAATTGCAGATCTACAAGTGGCTCTTTTCAAAGCAGTAAAGGCAAATGATATGATTAATGCTAAATCTGTGGCTGATAGAATTTGGTATACTTCTCAGGTTTTTTATAGTGACCCATTTGGAGACATGCATAACCGTATGAAAGAGGCACTCGTTTTACTGGGACGCATGAAACGTGCTATTGTCCGCCCTCCATTAGTTAAAATAACCGAGCTAGAAATAGCGAGAATAGCCGAAGCTTTAGATTCTGCTGGAATAAATTCTCAAGAGTCTAATCAGAAAGCTGCCGAGTAGATAGGTAATAGATATTTGGTTTATTGAGATAAATATTTTTAACTTTTTGTCTGTTTGAATGATTTTTTTTGGCTTTAAACTATAAAATAAATATAGGAGAAATTAATATGGCAACCGCTACTGCAAAATCTTTTACCACAGAATTTGAGGAGAGAACCGCAGCTGAACATGTGGTTTTACATGAAGATGAAAATACCCGGATGATTCACTATGTAATTAAACCAGGCGAGCAAACCGGTTGGCATACACATGAATATGACTACACTGTAATTCGTGTATCAAAAGGAACACTTCAATCTAATTTTGTAGATGGCACTAGTGTAGATTTTGATTATGAACCAGGCACAACTTCATCTTATAAAGCGCCCGTGGAACACAATGCAGTTAACACAGGAAATACTGATCTCATAGGCTATGAAATTGAATTTAAAAAATAGTATTTTATAGTTCACCAATATCCCAAAACAAGCCTGTCATAATTGATAAACCTTCACGTACAATGGGCACTAATAGGTGCTCATTAGGTGCATGCTGCGCGCACCCTGTATAAGAATGAGGTATCCAGATCGTTGATAGACCTAATAATTCAGCGAAGATATCATTTGGTATGCTGCCACCAATATTAGGTAATAGGGATGCTGGATGGCCTAGGCTTTCGTTAATTGATTTTAAGGCTAATTTTACCCATTTGTTATTAGGATCTGACCTGGTCGCCATCATTCCTGACATTCGGGTCGCTTTAATATTTACATTATTAAATCCCTCCTTATCTAGATGACGACGCAGTGCAGGAATAATTTCTTCTGGATCTGTTCCCACAACATACCTTAATTGACATATTGCACGAGCAGAAGGTGATATAGCATTCTGTGGTTGTTTTGGATTACCTTGTTCGAGTGCAAGTATAGAAAAACTATTCCAACCAAATACTCGTTCTTCCGGACTTAAGTTTGCTTCGCCCCAGTCGACATCGATATTTGGTGCTTTAGATCCACCTGAAACTGATAATTTACTAAGTAGATATTTTATTTCATTTGATAAAGAAGAAGGTCGCCATTCTGGTATAAGTATTTGTCCACGATTATCAGTTATAATACTAACAGCATGCGCTAATATTATTCCAGGGTCTTTTATTAGTCCTCCCCAGTTTCCAGAATGATGATATCCTTCACGAAGGTTTACTGATAATTCAAAATTAACTAACCCTCGTGATCCAAGAACCACAGTTGCACTATCTGGATTAAGGCGGGGGCCATCCGAGGCTATAAGTAAGTCAGAATTTAGTATATTTCTTTTGTCTTTACAAAACATACGCAATCCCCGGGAACCCATTTCTTCATCGCTTTCAATCAATATTTTGCAATTAAACCCTAGTTTTCCCCTGTTCTTTAGTACTGTTTTAAGTCCTGATATATTAATCCAGTGTTGGCCTTTATTATCAGCTGTTCCGCGGCCGTATAGTCGTTCACCATCCTTGGTTAGCTTCCAAGGAGATAAATCTTTATCCCATAGTTCGTCTTGCCCAATTACTGTATCTCCGTGTGCATATATTAAAATTGTAGGTTTATTTTCATCTTCATGTCTATTTGCAAGCATTATGGGACCTGCTTCAGGTTCCGGGTTTTCATAAATATTAATTTTAAAGCCTAATTGTTTTAATTCTGCTCCTATAAATTCTGATAGATATTCTTTTAGAGAGTTTTTTGAACCCTCTACTTGACTAGTTGTCTTCTTGGAAATTAAACGATTAAGATCAATTAAAAAATTACCATCATCATAGTATTTAATGGCATCATTAATTGCTTTATGTCTTTCGTCTATCAT
This sequence comes from Alphaproteobacteria bacterium, assembly GCA_029243445.1. The sequence continues at coordinate 4,149 of JAQWSA010000027.1, read as the reverse complement.
GGATTTATTATACTGATATTTCTGATATATATATCTAATTTTAAAGAATTATTTTTGGGTTGTAATTATGAAGATAACTATTATTGGCGGTGGACCAGCCGGGCTGTATTTTTCCTATTTAATTAAACGCGATAATCCAGATTATAATATTAGTTTAATAGAACAAAACCCGCCAAATGCAACATTTGGTTTTGGCGTGGTTTTTTCTGATCGAGCTCTAGAGTTTTTGAGAGCTGATGATGAGTCTACTTATAAATACTTATCTCCGCATATGAAATCTTGGTCAGACCTAAAAATCGTTCACAAAGATAAACATATGGCTATTGATGGTAATGGATTTGCTGCTATTGGTAGATTAGAGTTTCTAAATTTACTTCAAAAACTTTGCTTGAGCGTAGGTGTTAAACTTGAATTTAACACTACTATTAAATCATTAAGGGAATTTAATGATTCTGATTTAATAGTAGCATGTGATGGAGTTAATTCTAATGTTAGGAACTCTCTTTCTGGTGAATTCAAAACTAAAGAAACTATATTACAAAATCCGTTTATATGGTTTGGAACGTCTAAAGTATTTGATTGTTTAAGTTTAACTTTTCGTGAAAATACAAAAGGTGTTTTTTGCGCTCATCATTACCCTTATAGCTCTAACATGAGTACATTTATTGTTGAAACAGATGCTTCTACATATCAGAATGTAGGGTTTGCAGAGATGAGTACTGAAGAAAGTCGTGTTTATTGTGAAAAAGTTTTTTCTAAAGACTTAGACAATAATACTTTATTATCTAATAAGTCAGAGTGGAGATGGTTTCCACAGATATGGAATGACAACTGGAGTTCTAACAATATTGTACTTATTGGCGATTCTCTTCATACAGCGCATTTTTCTATCGGTTCAGGAACTCGATTAGCAATGGAAGATGCGATTTCATTATATAAATCTGTAAAAGCTAATTCAAATGATATAGATGAGGCTATAGTTCAATACGAGAGAAATAGAAGACCCCAACTAGAAAAATTAGTTAGCGCATCTGTTGCTAGTGCGCACTGGTATGAAAAGATGGATATATTAATGCGTACTTTATCACCTTATGAATTTGCCCGTAGCTATATGACCAGAACAGGTCGTATTAGTGATGAAAAATTAAAGAAAATTGCTCCTAGGTTTATGAAAGAGTATACGTTGAATCAAACTTAATAATGGTAATGAAGTGATAGAAAATAACGATATAACAGATAATGTACCTGACGAAATTTCGTCTATCAATGGTTTGGATTTCCATATTCCCGATATATATAATGCGAGTGAAATACTTTTTAGTAATATAAAATCTGGAAGAGTTTCTAAAACTGCTATTTATGATTCTTTAGGCGAGACGACTTATGGAGAGTTATGCGATACAGCTAGTAAGGTTGGTAACGCTCTAAAACGGCTTGGTTTAACCAATTTTTCTAGAGTTCTCATGCTTCTGGATGATACATCAGCTTATCCTGCAGCCATCTTTGGTGCTATTGGGGCTGGCTTTGTACCTGTTTTAATTAATACACTCTCGCCTTCAGATCTAATCCAATATTACCTAGAAGATAGTGGCTCAACCGTAGCTTTTGTAGATAGTGAATTTTTGCAACTATTAACTACCGATACCATTTCCAATACACAATTGAAGACAATTGTAGTATTAAACGGGAAATCAAATTCTCTGACTAATATAGAGTGTTTTCAGTGGGATGATTGGTTAAGCAAAGAATCTATACATTTAGAAATTGCTAACACTCATAAAAATGATATGGCTTTTTGGATGTATAGTTCTGGGAGTACTGGTAGACCCAAAGGTATAGTACACTTGCACCATGATATGGCTTATACAAATTCATCATATGCAAAAGAGGTTTTAGAATTAACTGAAGATGACGTTTGTTTATCTCCACCAAAGATATTTTTTGCTTATGGATACGGTAATTCCCTAACTTTTCCTTTTACTGTTGGAGCTAGTACAGTATTGATTTCTGGAAGACCGGACCCAAAAAAGGTTTTCGAATCTATCAGGCGCTATAAGCCTACAGTTTTTTTTGGTTTGCCGACACTTTATAATTCGATGTTAAATGATGAATCTAATAAAGACGCTGACCTAGGTTGTTTAAGGTTATGTATATCTGCTGCTGAAACATTATCACAAGATTTATATAACTCATGGAAAAAGAGATTTGATCTCAATATTATTGAGGGCCTTGGTTCCACTGAAGTATTACACATATATTTATCTAATACGTCTAGTAACTTTAAAGTTGGTTCTGCCGGAAGGAAAGTAAAAGGATATGAAGTAGAATTACGTAATGAGAAAGGGGTTCCTATTAATAAAGATGAACCCGGTATTTTATGGGTTAGGGGTGATTCTAATTCCCCTTGTTACTGGAATAAACCGGATAAAACACTGGAAACAATGAAGGATGGTTGGATATATACTGGAGATCGATTTGAGGTAGATGACGATGGCTTTTATTATTTTAGGGGTCGGGCTGATGATTTAATAAAAGTTAGCGGGCAGTGGGTGTATCCATTGGAGATCGAGCTTTGTTTAGTAGGTCATCCTTATATTAAGGAGTGCGCTGTTTTAGGAGTTGAGTTAGCCGACAAACGTATGACTACTAAAGCCTTTGTTGTTTTAAATGAAGGTTGTAGAGGAAATAATATATTAACGAGGGATCTAAAAGATTATGCGAAAGATAAGCTTTTGCCACATAAATATCCCCGCAGTATTATTTATTTAGAATCTCTTCCAAAAACAGGTTCTGGAAAGATTGATAGACAAAAATTAATTTAAATAATATTTTTAAGAAAAATAAATATCTATTCATATGTAGATAGACTGTTTAAAAATACAAAATACTTTTATGTATATTATTTAAAAATTCTTAGCCTAAAATAGGCTTAATATTCATTCTTATAATGCAAGTAATATTTATTTAATATATAACTCAGAAAGTAACTACATATATTTATAAATACAGCTTTGCTTTGTAGAAATATAATTTATTCGTAATTATAAAATGTAAAGTTAGAAAACTGAAATATAACCAATTAAAAAGTTTAGGTGGAGGAGTTTAGAATGCCAAAAATGACGGGTGCACAGGTCATGGCGGATATGTTGAAGGGGTATGGGGTGAGCCATATTTTTATGGTTCCTGCTGTCCTTCGGCGTACTATGGTTGAGTTGGAGCTGAGAACTGAAATTAAACGTTTACATGTTCACTCAGAAAAAACTGCGGCTTATATGGCAGATGGTTACGCTAGGGCAACTGGGCGTCCAGGAGTATGTATGGCTCAAGTTATTGGTGCTTTAAACCTAGCTGCTGGCTTACGTGATGCTCACTTAGCGCACTCGCCTGTAATTGCAATGACTGGAGGCCGTGATCCCAGTACTAAATTTCGTGGTGTTTATCAAGAAGTTGATGATGTGCCGGCTTTTGAACCCGTCACTAAATTTAATGCTACTGTTGATAATGTTGAAAGATTTCCTGATATGCTTCGTCAGGCTTTTAGAGTCTCTACCTCAGGCACTCCTGGTCCAGTTCATCTGCAATTCAGAGGAAATGAAGGTCAGGTTGATGCTGAAGAGGCAGATATGGAAGTATTATGTGAGGATATGTTCTCTCATATTCCACCATTTAGGCCTGAGCCATCTGCAGAAAAAATTAAATCTGCTCTTTCATATTTAGAATCAGCAGATCGCCCAGTAATTGTAGCCGGAGGTGGAGTACGTGCTTCGGGAGCAGCAAAGGAGCTTGTAACATTAGCTGAGCGTTTAAATATACCCATTGCTACTTCGCTTAATGGAAAAGATGTTATTTCAGGTTTTCATCCTTTATCGGCAGGGGTAGTTGGTACCTACTCACGTGAAAGTGCAAATCAAATCGTTAATGAAGCTGATTTAGTTTGCTTTATAGGTACAACAGCTGGGGGTATGACAACTCATTTTTGGCAAGTTCCTCCTATTGGTGTAAATGCGATACAAATTGATTTACAACCAGAAATCATTGGAAGAAATTACCCTCTTAAAGCAGCTGTTCAAGGTGATGCCAAGGTAGCTATTCAACAAATGCTTTCTTTAACTAACGCTGAATCGGCATCACGACGCACTAGCTGGGCAG
>JAQWSA010000026.1 GCA_029243445.1 Alphaproteobacteria bacterium | reverse complement strand
AACGTGACCTTACTCAAGATGAAATAACTGGGATCACGTTTGGGATGCTCGCATTTTTTATATGGGGATTCACTCCCTTTTATTGGCGATCACTAGTAGGTCTAGGAGCGGTTGAAATAATTGCGCATAGGGTTGTTTGGTGCGCTATATTCATGTCCTTTATTCTAACTTTAACTCGGCAATGGAAAGAAGTAGTTGCCACTATTTCTAACCCAATAATTACAGCGATATTATTTTTAAGTGCCTCTTTAGTTAGTCTTAATTGGGGAATGTTCGTATATTCAGTGGTAACCGATCAACTAGTTGCATCGAGCTTAGGTTATTTTCTTAGTCCATTAGTAAGTGTCTTTCTAGGATTTATTTTCTTAAAGGAAAGACCCACTTTAAAACAGTGGGTTGCTGTTTTTCTTGCCACTGCTGCGGTAATCACACAATTTATAGCTTACGGCAGTCTGCCCTGGATTGCACTTACTATAGCTTTTTCTTTTGGCCTATATGGTCTTATTAGAAAAACTGTCAAAGCTGGAAGTAATGTTGGTCTTTTTGTAGAGTGTCTAGTTATGGCGCCGTTTGGTTTAGGTTTTCTTTTCTGGTTGGAATCGAGAGGTACCGGCTCATTCGGAAATAATGGAATTAGCTTAGACGCACTTATTGTATTGGCTGGGGTCGTTACTGGAGTGCCATTAATGCTATTTGCTGCAAGTGCGAGAAGAATAAGATTAACAACAATTGGTTTATTTCAATACTTTACTCCATCAACCTACCTCGTAATTGCAATTTGGCTGTTTAATGAAAAATTTACTGTTAATGAATGGGTTTCGTTTTGCCTACTTTGGCTAGGATTACTTATTTATACGAGCGAAATATGGAGAACTAGGCAAGTTTGAATAAGAAGAGTATTGAATCACTCGACATAGGGGCGCATTATAGAAGAAATTTATTTCTGAATAGAGGAAAAACGCAATGACTATGGCATGGCTCGACCACGTTAATATCCGCACAGCGCGTCTTGATGAAATGACGGAATTTTACGAAAAAGTTCTTGGTCTTAAACGCGGTAAGCGACCGCCCTTTGAATTTGGTGGTGCCTGGCACTATTGCAAAGGACGTGCCATCGTTCATCTTGTAGAATCTACTAAAAATATTCCTGTAAGTGATGCTCAAGTAGAACATTTTGCATTAAGAAGTTCAGGTTCTATAAAGCATTTTCAAAATAAGCTACGAAAACATGACGCCCCACATTATATGGTGCCTTTGGATAGTATCAAGATGTGCCAGGTTAATGTTTTTGACCCTGATGGAAATAAAATTGAGATTCAATTTCAATCAAATGGCAGTGAAAACATAGAACCCTTTTATGGTTCAGCAAAAGCTCGCAGAAGATTTAAAAAAGGTGAACAACTTAATAAAATACCACCTTTAAGATTAAGTAAATCAAAATCAAATGTAGCTAAATCAAATAAAAAATTAGGAACACCTAGGCCGCTTACGTTTCCAACTGGATAAAATAAGAAATAAATAATTATAGAGAATAATATTCAATAACTAAATTTGGCTCCATCTGAACTGGGTAAGGAACATCCGCAAGGCTAGGACCTCGGGTAAATGTTCCACGTAATCTATCTAGATCAACATCCATGTAATCAGGTAAATCACGATCAGCTGCAGAATTTGCTTCTAGTACCATTGGTATCTCTCGTGATTTTTCTTTTACCTCAATTACATCTCCATCTTTTACGTTGTATGATGGTATATTTACTTTTTTACCATTAACAAGAATATGCCCATGGCTAACAAACTGCCTCGCCGCAAAAACAGTAGGTACAAACTTCATCCTATAAATTACAGCATCAAGACGACGTTCTAGAAGCTCAATTAAGTTTTCACCTGTATCACCTCGACGACGAACCGCTTCTTCATAATATCTATGAAATTGCTTTTCACCTATACTGCCATAATAACCTTTTAGTTTTTGTTTTGCAGCAAGGTGAAGTCCATAATCTGAAGGCTTCTTTCTTCGGCGACCATGTTCACCAGGACCATATTCACGGCGATTGAAAGGACTCTTTGGTCGGCCCCATAAATTAACACCAAGACGGCGATCAATTTTATACTTCGATGGATGACGTTTTGTCATTTTATATACCTTTTTTTATATATATTTTATTGTCCCGGTAGGTGCTTCAATAAAAATATCTTAATGTTGCACGGAAGTAGGCATATTCGCCGCTCCACGTTCCCAGGAATTATAGGCATTTATAATAATGAAATAGCATATGTCAAACACTCGTTCTTAATATTAATAAAAAAATATATTGGATACATCAGAATCAATGGTTTTTTTTAGAAACAACTCTCGTAAAAATGGTGTTTTGATAGTCGTTTGCGGTGTAATGGTACTAACACCTGACGGCCTTCTAACTACATTAATAAGTGCTGACATTTGGACAATGTTATTCTGGCGCGGATTTTTAATGGCTATCGCGCTGACTATATACTCTGTCTTAACATATAAAGTTAAAGCCATCAGTCAGAACTTTGGAATATATGATAGAGAAACAGTAAAATATACTATAGCTGTTGCACTTTTATTTGCTATTTCTTCTATTTCTTTTGTAACAGCAATTGTAAATACAAATGTCGCTAATACACTATTTTTAATTACAATTTCTCCTCTTTTTGCAGCAGGTTTTGCCTTTATTTTTCTGCGTGAACCGGTTTCAAAAATGACCATCATAGCAAGTTTAATAACTATAATCGGAATGGCAATTATCTTTGGAGATGGAATAGGAAAAGGAGATCTAATAGGAGATCTAGCCGCTGTATTGGCAGCTGCCAGCTGGGCAGGCACGCTAGTAATTTTAAGAAAGTCCGCTATTTCTAATATTAGCCTTACTATAGCCACTGGTGGTTATATAATAGCAGTCATAAGTTTAGTGTTCGCACCTACTCTACAGATGAGTACTAACGATATAATTTGGGTAGGGCTGCAAGGATTAATTATTCTACCATTATCTTTTGGGCTTATTAGCCTTGGGCCTAAATATCTACCAGCCTCAGAAGTTAGCCTAATAGTATTACTGGAGGCAGTATTCGGTCCACTTTGGGCATGGGTTTTTATAAAACAATTGCCATCAAGTGCTAGCTTAATTGGCGGGCTTATAATAATAGCTACGCTAACTGTATATTTTTTCTTAAGTGCAAAGCAAAATTATACAAATTCTTCTTAACTCTTATCTAGTAAATTTTTACGCAGTTGATTAGGAGTTTCTCGCCAACTACCCGAAAGGCTAGAAACGACGCCATGTAGCGTACGAATCTCCTGTTCGGTAAGAGTAGCTCGTTGTAACATGATTCTGAGATTTCTAATCATGGAAGGTCGCATATCAGAGGAACGAAAAAATCCACTTAAATCCAAAGCAGATTCAAACCTTATAAAAAAATCATTTAACTCATTTTTATTAGCTGGTCTTGCATAATTATTTACTCGATTTTCAGTGGGCATCTCTTTAGCTATAGTGAACCACTCATAACTGATTATAAGTACTGCCTGGGCTAGATTCAGTGATGAATAAGCAGGATTCAAAGGCACGGATATTACCGTATCGGCCAGAGCGATATGATCATTAGTTAATCCAGAGGCCTCTGGGCCGAACATAATACTTACCTCATCTCCATCCCGCCAAGCATTTTTCATATCAACAGCAGCAATTCTTGGTGTAACCTCATTTACAATCATTTCACGAGGTCGTGCAGTTGTTGCAAAAACTCGGTTGAAACCAGCAACAGCTTCTTCAACACTAGTAAATATTTTAGCATTTTTTAGTACATCAGTAGCGCCAGCGGACATTGCATCTGCTTTTGGGTTAGGAAATCTTTCCCGAGGATTTACGATAATGAGTTTAGTAAGCCCACAATTCAGCATAGCTCGAGCTGTTGCACCAATATTTTCTGCAAGTTGGGGTTCAACCAAAATAACACTAGGACCACCAGTAATGCTTTTCTTGGTATAATCCGTGCCTGTCATTTTCTATATCCTTCGTAGATAAAAAAGTTTTTCAAACCAATTAAAGCAAAACATAAGATAAATGAGGCCTGTATAATTCCTGAAACATAGAATGCCCCAGACAATCCAATCCAATCGGCTATTGGCTGGCTATATATCGGAGAAAGACCGGTTCCCAAGAATACTGACATAGTTACTCCTCCAACAGCGCGGCCTCTGTATTTCTTAGGGGCTATATCAAATATCCAGACTGTGAATGTGGGTATAACAACAGCAAAACCCGACCCCGATATTGCCATTCCTAAAAACACTTGACTTATACTACCTGCTGTAGCCGTAAAATAATATCCTGTAGCTAATAGGGTATACCCACAAATTAAAACAGTTATATGGCTATAACGTTCCCAAATTCGACGAAAGGCTAATACAATTAATGCTGCCATCAAATTAAATAAAGCAATACCAAAACCAGCCTCTCTTGCTCCACCTATTTCATTTTCATAAATCAAGAATGGTAGCTGTGAAGGAACCATAAAAGTTGTTAAGAGCGTTATTACTGCTACGCTATATATAAGAACTGCCTTAAGAAATGGGAATGCATCAGTGGTTAGTCTTAAATTATCTTCATTTTTATTATTAATCGATGATGGCTCTGTTATGCTTATATAAATTAGAGGTAACAATACTAAAGCTGTAAAATACATATAAAAGGGTAACTGCCAATTTATATCTGCTAAAATGCCAGAAAGTGCCGTACCAGCAGCTACAGCGAATACCATCACAGAAAACTGGGCTGCAGCCATACGAGTACGAGTAGGTCCACTATAATAATCCGCAATCAACGTAGTAACTATAGTTAACAACCCCCCAACGGCTATGCCTAAAATAAACCTACTAAACAATAGTAATACTAGGTTATCGAGCCATATCGCAGCAGTTCCACTAACCACATAAACTATAACAACTAATTGTAAGAGGGTTTTTCTTTTGTATTTATCTATTAATACACCCATGAAGGGTGACGCAAAAGCTATTGCTAGGGCCGGTATAGTTAGCAATAATCTTGTTAACATAGATACATTGGGAGTACTACTAAATGTATACTCAATCTGCGGCAATGATGGTGCTATTACTGCTAAGGAAAAAAGAGTAAAACTACTTGCTAATAACAACGTTGTTTTACGAAGAAGATCAGATTTATTGAAAACTTTGGCTCTGGACACTACAGAAATCAAGTGATTATACCTCATAAAGTTTAGGTACTTATAATCCGCAAATAACTAGATTTTACTTCAGCATTAAATAATGCAAGATATTAGCCACCACCCAATAACTTATATATTATTGCATCTTCTAAAGCTGCATAAGCCGCATCAATAATATTAGGTGATATTCCCACTGTACCCCAACGCTCACCCGACTCATCCGTAGACTCTATCATAACTCTGGTTACAGCCGCTGTGGCTTGTTGAGGAGTTAAAATGCGTACTTTAAAATCAACTAATCTCATTCCTTCTAGTTCAGGAAATTGAGGTATTAATGCTTTACGTAAAGCTTCATCTAGAGCGTTAACCGGACCATTACCCTCAGCGACTTGCATTGTTAATTTACCGGAAATATCTATTTTTATAACCGCCTGACTGATAGTGGTAAGATCTCCTCGGGCATTAAACCTACGTTCAACCTCAGTACGAAAACTAATAATATCAAAAAATTTTGGTAGCTCACCCAATGCTCGCCTAGCGAGTATAACAAAGCTAGCCTCAGCTCCGTCATAAGAATAACCTTGGTATTCACGAGCTTTTATATCATCTACGAGACGGTTTATTCTCTTGTCATCATTTTTAACTTCTATACCAGAATCAGCTAATCTTAATAATACATTTGATTTACCAGCTTGGTCTGAAACAACAATATGTCGGTTATTACCAACTATGTTAGGCTCAATGTGCTCATAAGTCTTAGTATTTTTTTGAACAGCAGAAACATGCAAACCGCCTTTATGAGCAAAAGCGGACTCCCCTACATAAGCTGCGTGACGATCTGGAGCACGATTTAGCAATTCATCTAACAACCGTGAAATGCGCGTTAACTGAGTGAGCCCTGAATCGTCTAAACCTGTTTCATATTGACCATTATACTTTAGCATCAAGGAAGGAATAATACTTATCAAATTGGCATTTCCGCAACGCTCCCCTAAACCATTTAATGTGCCTTGTACTTGTCTTACTCCGGATTCAACAGCTGCGAGTGAGTTAGCAACAGAATTACCAGTATCATCATGTGCATGAATCCCCAATTTATTACCGGGAATATGGCAACAGACTTCACCAACTATTCGTGATATTTCATGAGGTAGAGTGCCACCGTTTGTATCACAAAGTACAACCCACCTTGATCCAGAATCAATTGCAGATTTAATACACGACATAGCAAAATTAGGGTTATCTTTATATCCATCAAAGAAGTGCTCAGCATCAAATAAAACTTCATTTGTTCGAGTTAAAGCATGGGTTATACTTTGGGATATCATTTCTATATTTTCTTCTGGAGTTATATTAAGAGCAACATCAACATGAAATTTCCAGGTTTTACCGACCATACAAACTGCATCAACAGTATTTGTGAGCAAGGCATTCAATCCAGGGTCATTTGCCGCACTGTGACCTGGCCTTCTAGTCATACCAAAAGAGGTAAACTTAGCATTTTTTAAACCAGGTGATTTTGAGAAAAAATCATCATCTACTGGGTTTGCACCAGGCCAACCACCCTCAATATAGTCAACTTTTAGAGCATCCAAAGCATGTGCGATATTAAGCTTATCATCTACAGAAAAATCAACGCCTTGAGTCTGTGCACCATCACGTAGTGTGGTATCATAAAGAAAGATACGATCAGTCATAACTAGCCACCGCGCCTCCATACGGTGCCGCCAGGACCATCTTCCAGTATAATTTTTTTCAATAAAAGCTCGTCACGTATACGATCGGCTTCAACAAAATCTCTTTTTTCACGAGCGTTAATTCTTTTTTTTATCATTTGTTCAATATACAACTGCTCAGATTCTGTAGTACCACGCTTGTGCCAATAAGTTGATCCATTGCTTAGTAAACCAAGTAAATTAGCGTTTTGTATGAATGCTCGCCCTATTTTATCCCTGCCCTCTGGAGAAG
>JAQWSA010000025.1 GCA_029243445.1 Alphaproteobacteria bacterium | reverse complement strand
TAGACATATATAGTGCATCATGTATTAGTCCATCTGGTTGATAATAACAGTCTCCTTTTTTGACAGATATTTCACCTTCATTGTCAAAATAAAATTTAGCTTCTCCCTCAAGAACATAAAACATTTGGAAGTCTGTTATATGACTATGTTTTCCTGTTGATTTATGAAGACCATTCCCAGTCATTCTTATAACGTGTGCGCCAAATTCATTTGATGTTGCCTCACGTATACTCAGATCTCTATATTCAAACTCACTCCTCAGCCCTGTTTTCCAAATTGCATTTTCAGATCTACTTACAACGAATTTATGTTTTGTATTTGCCATTTTATAATATCCTGAAAAGATTTTTTATTAAATTAAATCAAAAATAATATTAATAATAATTTATTCTTTTAATTATTTCTTAGGCAGTTTCTTTCCTAATCCTATCTTTTTTGCAAAAGCGGACCTTTGTTTAGCGTAGTTAGGAGCTACCATTGGATAATCTGATTTAAGTCCCCATCGTAGTCGATATTGATCAGGGCTTAATCCGTAAGTAGTTCGCAAATGACGTTTTAGCATTTTTAATTTTTTACCGTCTTCAAGACAAATTAGATAATCAGCTTTTATAGACCTTTTGACTGCTATTGCAGGGACCTTCTTTATCGTAGCAGATGTTTCTTGAACATCATTTAAACCTGATAAACTAGTATAAACAGATTTAACTAAATCAGAAATCTGAGATCCACTTATATTGTTGTTTCCCACGTATGCGGTGACTACTTGTGCCGTCATTTGTAACATATTTTTATGATTAATATTCACCTTAGTTTCTTGCGACATTAATACTACCTCTTCTCTTAACATCGTTAATAGTAGACGTTGTCATTGATATAAAGCTTAGTATCATAACTAATTATTATAATATTATTGTTAAAATTATTAAATATATCTAATAATACGGCCATTGCACCAAAAATTAGTGGTCGCTTGGCATAAATACACAATATGTGGTAAGTTTATAAATAAGAATCAACTCAAATTATTCCAACGGATACAATAAATGACCGAGATAATCGTAGCTCTAGCTGCTGATCATGCAGGTTTTTCTCTTAAGGAGAAATTAAAATCTGAAGTAGAATCTATGAATATAAAATATATAGATTTAGGTACGAATGATACAGATCCTGTGGATTACTCAGATTATGGAAAAAAAGTTGCAGAAGCGTTGGTTCATGGTTCTGCTACAAGGGGGGTAGTTGTCTGTGGCACTGGTATTGGTATATCCATAGCTGCAAATAGAATAGATTCAATTCGAGCGGCTGTTTGTCATGATGTGACAACTGCGCGGCTAGCTAGATTGCATAACGATGCCAATATTATATCTATGGGAGCGCGTGTTATTGGACAAGAAGTAGCCAAAGAGTGCCTGCGGGTTTTCTTATCTACTAGTTTTGAAGGTGGAGAGAGGCATTTACGTCGAATAGTTAAACTGGGATAAAACTAAACGATTGAGATAAAAAAAAGGAATAAATATTTAATGAATACTAACGCTATGGATGTTGAAGAGCATAGTAATGATTTTTTCTACAAAGGCTTGGCGGATGCCGATCCGCTAATTTCAGATGCTATTAATTCTGAGCTTCATCGGCAAAAAGATCAGGTGGAGTTAATTGCATCTGAGAATATTACTTCTAAAGCTGTTTTAGAGGCAGCTGGATCAGTACTTACAAATAAGTATGCCGAAGGATATCCCGGTCGCAGATATTATGGTGGATGTGAATTTGTTGATGTAGCAGAGACTTTAGCCATTGATCGAGCTAAATCTTTATTCAAATGTGAGTATGCAAATGTTCAACCACATTCTGGTTCACAAGCAAATCAGGCTGTAATGTTAGCTTTGTGTAAGCCTGGTGATACTGTGCTTGGAATGTCATTAGCTGCTGGTGGTCATTTGACTCATGGCGCCCCTCCGAATTTATCAGGAAAATGGTTTAATTCGATTCAATATGGTGTGAAGCGAAGTGACGCATTAATTGATTATGACGAAGTTGAAAGATTAGCTAAAGAATACAACCCAAAAGTTATAATTGCTGGGGGCTCTGCTTACCCTCGTTCTATAGATTTTGAACGTTTTCGTTATATCGCAAATAAAAATGATTGTATTTTAATGGTTGATATGGCCCATTTTTCAGGTTTGGTTGCAGGGAGAGTACATTTAAGCCCGCTACCCTATGCAGATGTTGTAACGACTACGACACATAAAACATTACGGGGACCTAGGGGTGGTATGATTTTAACAAATGATGCGGATATAGGTAAAAAACTTAATTCTGCGGTATTTCCAGGTCTTCAAGGCGGTCCTCTTATGCATATTATAGCTGCAAAGGCTGTTGCTTTTGGTGAAGCCTTGCAACCCAGCTACAAGAAGTATGTAGAACAGGTTGTTATGAACGCATCAGTTTTGTCGACTGTATTAATGGAAAATGGATTAGACATTGTTTCAGGTGGCACTGACACTCATGTTTTATTAGTCGATCTTAGGCCCAAAGGGTTGACTGGTGATATAGCAGAAACATCATTAGAGAATGCAGGTTTAACATGTAATAAAAACGGTGTACCTTTTGATCCAGAGAAACCAGCTATAACTTCAGGTATACGACTTGGTAGTCCTGCAGCTACCACTCGTGGTTTTGGTTCTAAAGAATTTAGAATAGTTGGTGAACTTATTTCAGAAGTATTAAATGGACTTGCTAATAATCGAGAAAATAATACAGAGGTTGAAAATTCTGTGAGATCAAGAATCTCTGATTTATGTAGTCGTTTTCCCATTTACGGAGACAATTAAATTAAAACGTTTAATTAATGAGGATGTAAGATATGAAGTGTCCATTTTGTGGCCATTCTGATACTCATGTTAAGGATTCACGTCCTACAGAAGATAATACTTCAATACGCCGACGAAGGGCATGCCCAGATTGTGGAGCTAGATGGACAACATTTGAACGTGTTCAGTTGCGGGATTTATTAGTGATTAAGCATAATGGGCAAAGAGCGCCTTTTGATCGCGATAAATTAGAGAGATCTATGCGCATTGCTTTAAGCAAACGTCCTGTAGACCCGGAGCGCATAGATCGAGTTGTCAGTGGTATTGTGAGGCGTCTTGAATCATCTGGCGAATCTGAAATATCAAGTGATGCTATAGGAGAAGCAGTTATGGATGCATTGGCTGGTCTTGATTCAGTAGCCTACGTAAGATTTGCTTCAGTTTATAAAAACTTTCGCGAAGCAAAAGATTTCGAAGATTTTATAGGAGTCGAACAATTAGCCTCTGAGGCTCTAGATTAAATATTGAAATTCTGGCTTATTAAAGCCATGACTGATGACACTAAATATATGAAGATTGCATTACGACTTGGTCAGAGGGTTCTTGGCAGAACGTGGCCAAATCCCGCTGTTGGTTGTGTTATTATTCGGTCTGATAAAGATGAAAAAATAATTATTGGACGCGGAGTTACTCAAAGAGGTGGTTTTCCTCATGCAGAAACTGAAGCTATTAATCAAGCAGTAAAAGTTTATGGAAAAGACAGTCTTGTGGGAAGCACAGCATACGTGTCTCTTGAGCCATGTTGTCATCATGGAAAGACTCCACCCTGCGTTAATTCATTAATTGAAGCAGAAATTAGAAGAGTGGTAATAGGTTGCGTTGATCCAGATCCCCGTGTGTCGGGTATGGGTATAGACATATTAAAAAAATCTGGGATTGAGGTTAATGTTGGTGTCTTAGAGCATGAATCAGAAACATTGAATGCAGGGTTTATTCGTAAAATTAAATCAGGACGCCCATTAGTAACTCTAAAAATGGCTACTACAGTTGATGGAAGGATTGCGACTAGAACTGGTGAATCAAAATGGATAACAGGTGCACTATCTCGTGAAAGGGCTCATATAATCAGATCTCAGTATGATGCTATAGCGATTGGAATAAACACTGTTTTTCAAGACAACCCAAAACTTACCTGTCGTTTGCCAGGTCTTGAAGACCGTTCGCCGGTTAGAGTGGTTTTTGATAGTAATTTAAAAATAGACATGAAGTGTAATATATTGCAAACAGCATCGACTTATAAGACTTGGATTATAACATCGGAGAATCATGAAGATTCTATGATAAATAAGATTGAAAAACACGGTGCAGAAGTTATATCAGTTGCTCTGGATAGTGAGGGGCATATTGATTTGCCTGTAGCTCTTTCAGCTCTGGCTAAACGAGGTATTACTAGACTTATGGTCGAAGGGGGAGCTACCCTAAGTACCTCTTTCTTAAGATCTGATTTAGTAGATCTACTTGCTTGGTTTCGAGCTCCAAATTTAATTGGTGATGATGGAAAGCCGGTTTTTAGTAATCTTGGTGTTGATGGTATTGATAATATGCATAAATTTAAACTACTTAATCATGAGAATATTGGCTCTGAGACACTTGATCTTTATGGCCGAGTAGGTTCTATCGACTAAAATGTTTACTGGAATAACTACTGACATTGGTCGTGTTTTAGTAATTGATACACTAGACGTGGGTTATCGATTGAAAATTAGCACAACTTATGACACCAATGATATTTCTATAGGGTCGTCTATCTCTTTCAGCGGTGCTTGTCTGACCGTTGTTGAGTTGGGCGAAGAATGGTTGGCTGCAGATGTTTCAGGGGAGACTTTAGATTGTACATGTTTAAATGCTTGGAAAATTGGCACCCATATTAATCTGGAACGCTCTTTACGCCTTGCAGATGAGTTGGGAGGACATATAGTACTTGGACATGTTGATGGAGTAGGAAAAATTGAAACTATAGATTTAGAAGGAAATAATCATAGAATTTCTATATCTGCACCAGAACAATTATCTAAATATATTGCCACCAAAGGTTCAATCACTATTGATGGCGTATCATTAACAGTTAATGAGGTTGTAGATAATTTATTTGGCGTAAATATTATTCCACATACATGGGACAATACTAGTTTTAGTTATTATAAAATTGGTCAAACTGTGAATCTAGAAATTGATGTGGTCGCGCGTTATGTCGCGAGACTAATGGAACGGAGTTAAGCATTGAAAGATGAAGTTCAAATTCAACGATCTAAAGATGATTGTAGCATTTTATCTCCTATAGAAGATATAATTGATGATGCTCGTAATGGGCGTATGTTTATCCTCATTGACGACGAAGATCGAGAGAATGAGGGGGATTTAGTTATTCCTGCTCAAATGGCCACTCCTGACGCAGTAAATTTTATGGCGACTAATGGGCGCGGATTAATTTGTTTAGCTCTTTCTAGAGAAAGAGTAAATCAACTCGACTTACCATTGCTTCCTCAATCGCGTCGTGGAGGGTTAGAAACAGCTTTTACAGTTTCTATCGAAGCTAAGGAGGGAGTAACTACAGGAATATCAGCTCCTGACCGAGCCAGAACTATTAGTGTGGCAATTGATCCACATTCAAGAGCTAATGATATAGTAACGCCTGGTCATGTATTCCCACTAGCAGCTCGTGATGGAGGTGTATTAGTTAGAGCAGGACA
>JAQWSA010000024.1 GCA_029243445.1 Alphaproteobacteria bacterium | reverse complement strand
GAATGGGTTTAAATATGGGTATTGATCACGTTTCATTCTCTTCAATAAGAAAATTTGATGGAATTAATTATCGATATCTTTTACCTTCAGAAATTGCTCAAGTAGCCGGACGGGCTGGTCGTTATTTATCAGACGGTACATTCGGTCCAACTACTGATATAGAACCATTTGATCCAGATTTAGTTGCGTCTTTGGAAGACCATAAATTCGAATCCCTTAGTTCTCTTTTTTGGCGTTCTACTGAGCTAGACTTTAAGTCACCTATTAGCCTTAAACGCAGTCTCGAAACCCCTCCCCCTTTACCTCTACTTCGTCGTGCACGGGCTGCAGATGACTATGCTGCCCTTATTTCAGCAATTTCTAACCAAAAAATTGTTGATATGGCGTCAAACCGCGAATCGGTTAGTCTATTATGGGACACATGCCGGATTCCTGACTTCGCTGGAGATCGTAGCGGATCACATTCGCGGCTTGTTATTCGTATCTTTAGATTTCTCATGTCTTCTGAAGCAAGAATACCAACTGACTGGGTTGCAAGATCATTTAGTCGTCTTGATAGGCTAGACGGTAATATTGATACATTAATTTCACGTATATCCAATGTACGAACTTGGACCTATGTGTCCCACCGAGATAACTGGCTTGAAGATGCTACCAGTTGGCAACAACGCACTAGTGCCTTAGAAAATAAGTTATCTGATGCTTTGCATGATCGGTTAACTCAACGTTTTGTTGATAGGAAAACGGCGGTGCTGGTTCGCCGTTTGCGTGAGCATAAGAAATTACTTGCAGGCGTCAGTCGGGACGGTCGTGTAACCGTAGAGGGTAATGAAGTGGGCTGGTTAAAAGGCTTTCATTTTGTAGCCGATAATAAAGATGTTCTTACCAGCACACATCTCATGGCTGCGGTAAACCGTGTATTGCGTGAAGTAGTTAGTAATAGAGTTGCTTCTATCAAGGCAGCCGATAACGATGTTTTTTTACTTAATTTAACAAACGGTAAATTAGAATGGAATGGATCACCCTTAGCAAAACTAATATCTGGACCAACAATTGTTCGTCCTCAGGTTGATATTCTGCCCAGTGAATTACTAGATAGCTCGGCCATCGCAATCATTCGTCAGCGTCTTCATAAATGGCTAGATTACTATCTTACTAGTCAAATTAGCCCGCTATTATCCTTAAGTGAAAAAACTCTAGATGGAGAATTACGTGGTC
Organism: Alphaproteobacteria bacterium; assembly: GCA_029243445.1. The sequence goes on along the minus strand of JAQWSA010000024.1, from coordinate 7,003 downwards.
TCATATATCGGTTGACCGAAGGCTTGGGTTGCAGTGCTCGTGATAAAGGGATTGATCGTAGAAAAAAGTTTATTGGAAATAATAAAGAGATACTTGCACGGGCTGGAATTAGGGTTGGTGTTGAAATTACTTATATGCCTTCTTTGCTCAAAGGTCGCTTAATGCCTTTGAAAGGTTTGCTTTGGGCAGTACACAGTGGAGAGGAAAAGCCTACAGCTATTCCTGATGGCGGGGCGACGTCTATAAACTGTTCGGCAAATATACCTTCTTCTTGGTATTTAGCGTTAGGGTTTTTCCCAGTTGGTAAAATTGCTATTCGCGCTGATCTACTGGAACGCCTTTTAGCTAATGCGAGACAGTTAAGCCGCGATGGAGCATTTGTGGTAAATTCAAATATGATGAATGCCATTGGGGTCAATGAAGAGAAATTTACATTTATATTAAAAAGCTTTGGCTATGTGGTTATAAAAAAGGATAAATTGCTTAATGTCTCTAGAAAAAAATCAGGAAAACGAACCTCGAATAAATTAAGAAAACAAAAAACTGTTCGTGCGGTTAATTCTGACTCTCCATTTGCAATACTTGCTAAACTAAAAACAGGTCCTCAGTCATGAAGAACTTAATTATAAATTGATGGAAAAAACTACAACTCAACGGTTAGATAAGTGGCTTTGGTATGCCCGTATCTGCAAATCTAGAACTCAGGCAACCAATCTTTGTAAATCCGGTGTGATTCGCGTAAACCGTAACTTGATTAGTAAACCAAACCAAAGATTGCACGTAGATGATATTTTGACGTTTATACTGGGTCAACGCGTGCGTATATTTCGCGTGGTTGCCTTAGGAGTACGAAGGGGACCTTTTACTGAGGCTAAAGGTCTTTATGAAGACCTGTCACCAACTATGCCACCTCGAGTAAGTGTACCAATGAATAATGGTCAGAGAATTGCTGGATCAGGGCGCCCTACGAAGCGTGACCGTCGTGCCATAGATGAATTAAAAAAAATATAGACATATTTAGTATTGTTAACCTTGTTGTATTAGTAAATGGAGTGTAAACCGACCTAAATGTTAGATAGACTTAGAAAAATATTTGAAGTCGGTGGTCCGAGCACCGAACATCCGGGTCAACAAAATGTTGACGATTTGCATCTTGCTGCTGCTGTGCTTCTTATTGAGGCAGCTAGAATGGATGACACGTTTGACTCTGAGGAGAGAGTTATAATTGCAAACTTGGTAAGGTCGAAATTTGATTTATCTGAAAATGAGGCCTCCTTATTAATCAATTTGGCTAATCAGGTTGCAGAAGATTCCATAGAATTGTCTAGATTCACCAAAAAAATTAGGGATAGTTTTGGTCATGATGATAGAGTTGAAATGCTAGAAATGTTATGGCGTGTTGTTCTAGCTGATGGTAAATTGCATGATCATGAAGCAAGTTTATTGAGGCGCGCTGCAGGCCTGCTTTACGTTACTGATAAAGAAAATGGTGAGGCTAAGAAAAGGGCTATTGAGTTGACAAGTTAGTTAATATGTTCGATTCAATGGTTTATTAATAGAAACCTTGTTCGGTTCTAAGACAAATAATTTTTTTAAGTCTTAGATACTATAAATTTACCTAGTTGTATTTGTAAGGAAGGAATTAAAATGCCGTACGTAGTGACCGAGGCTTGCATCAAATGTAAGTATACTGACTGCGTAGAAGTTTGTCCTGTAGATTGTTTCTATGAAGGAGAAAATATGTTGGTGATACATCCGGATGAATGCATTGACTGTGGGGTTTGTGAGCCCGAATGTCCAGCGGAAGCAATTATACCTGACGTAGAGCCTGAAGCTGACAAATGGTTGGAGATGAATAGAGAATATTCTGAAAAATGGCCTAACGTAACAGTTAAGTCTGATCCATTACCTGAAGCAGAAGAATTCAAGGGTCAAGAAGATAAGTTTGAAAAACACTTTAGTGCGAATCCTGGCCAAGGCTAGTTTATAGAAAAACCATACAATGAGTTGTACCATTAAGCTGTTAATAACAGTGTTTTTATGTTATAGGGATTAAGTTCTATTGAGAGAGCTATCATCGCCTTGTTGCGAAGTTTTTTTGGAGTTGCCCTAGGCAGCAAACTATTTAATATAAAATAACCAAGTGACATCTGCTGAAATAATAATTGTAGCAGTGCCGCTTCTATTTGGGACAAATAAAATAGGCCAACATGAAGACAGATACGAAAAGAAAACCATTAAAAAACCTAGAATTTAATGCTGGGGACTACGTTGTATATCCCACACATGGTGTAGGACAGGTCACTGGTGTTGAAGAGAGAGAAATTGCCGGGCAAGACCTTCAATTATTTATTATTAATTTTGAAAAAGAACGTATGATTCTTCGGGTGCCTATCGATAAGGTAGAAGATTCTGGTTTAAGAAAGCTTTCTAGTGAAAAAACCATTGAGATGGCTCTAAAAACACTCAAAGGTAGAGTGAGAATTAAACGAACAATGTGGAGTCGGCGGGCTCAGGAATATGAGGCAAAAATAAACTCGGGAGATCCAATAGCGATCGCTGAGGTTGTACGCGATCTTCATCGAAATGCAGACCAACCCGAGCAGTCATATTCAGAACGGCAGATGTATCAAGCTGCACTTGAAAGGTTGGCCCGTGAGTATGCAGCATGTGAAGACCTTGACCATGATACAGCTGTTGAGATGATGGAAGACTCGATGAGTTCAACTTAAATTAAAGCTAGTGGAGCTGTTTTTATGAAGGTCAGTAATGGGATATATTAAAGATATTAAAATAAAGTTTATAAAATATATTTTATAAAGTGCAATTTTGTACACCTAAAGAGAGGAAACTTTATTGCATATAGATTTATTTCCAGAAATTATGCCATATGAAACAGGTGCATTACCTCTAAGCCATGGGCACGAAATGTATTGGGAGCAATCAGGTAATCCTAAGGGAGAACCAATATTATTTCTTCATGGTGGTCCTGGAGCTGGGACTAATGCAAATAACCGTCGTTTTTATGATCCTGAATTCTATAGAATTATTCTTTTTGACCAACGGGGTTGCGGCAGGTCTACTCCTAATGCCTCTATTGATAATAATACAACTCAGCATTTAATAGCTGACATTGAACTTTTAAGAGAATCCCTAGGTATTGAAAAGTGGTTTATTTTCGGAGGGTCTTGGGGAAGTACCCTTGCCTTAGCATATGCGCAATCATTTTATAACCGATGTAGAGGTCTCATTCTTCGCGGTATATTTTTGTGTGATAAGGAAGAAGTTGATTGGTTTATGTATGGCATGCGTAGGTTTTTTCCGGAGGCTTGGTGTAGTTTTTCTAATGCTATTCCAGAATCAAAGAGGGCAGATTTATTAACGGCCTATCAAAATATGCTAGAAAACCCTGACCCTGATATCAATTTGCCGGCGGCACGCGCTTGGGTTTCTTATGAGGCAAATTGTTCAACACTACGGATCAAACAAAATATATTATGGGATTCAACCAATACGAGTAGTGTCTTGGCTCTAGCGAGGCTGGAGGCTTATTATTTAGCTAACAATGGATTTCTTAAAGAAAATTATTTGATAAATAATATGGATTCTATCCGTCACCTTCCGGGTGTTATTATACAAGGGCGTTACGATATGGTTTGTCCGCCTACCACTGCTTATCGTCTGGCATCGGCTTGGCCAGAAGCACGTATAGAAATAGTAGCGGATGCTGGTCATTCTGCCCTAGAACCTGGTATTCGTAAGGCCTTGGTAGAGGCAACTGAAATGATGAAAAAAATAGAATGACAATTGAAAACATAAAACACGGAGCTTTGGTTACGGGAGCGGCTCGCAGAATAGGCAGGGCAATAGCACTTGGGTTAGCTAAGGATGGTTGGCATGTTATTGTTCACTACTACCAATCTTCTGAAGCAGCAGAACAGACTGTTGCAGCTATTGAGGTCCAAGGTGGACAAGCTACTGCCATCGCAGCTGACTTATCAAAAGCCGAGTCTGCATCACAACTAATTACTGACTCTATAAGCGTCACGGGAGGCTTAACTTGCCTTGTCAACAATGCTTCTTTGTTTGTTAATGATAGTATTTCATCTTTTAATACTGAGGGCTTTAACTCGATAATGTCGGTAAATCTATGTACACCTATTTTATTATCTCGAGCCTTTTCGGAAAAATTACCTGAAGCTGCTAATGGAGTAATTATTAACCTTCTTGACCAAAAATTAGTTAATCCAAACCCAGATTTTCTTTCTTATACTTTGTCTAAGTATGGACTCAATGGACTTACCACTATGTTAGCGATGGCATTAGGCCCCCGGGTTCGAGTTTGCGGTGTAGCACCCGGACTAGTATTACCAAGCGCTGATCAGACTCGTCATCAATTTTCAAAAGTTCATGACCTCACTCCATTAGAACGTGGGGCTACCGTATTTGATGTTGCTAGTGCAGTTCGTTATTTAGTCTCAGCTACTGCCGTTACTGGAGAAGTTTTACTAGTTGATGGAGGTCAACACCTTATTGGCAGCACGCGTGATGTAATGTTTGCTAACACCAAGAACCTCTCTGATGAAGTTCAATTTATTAATGATGATGAGAACGGAAAGTAAATATGGCGATTACGACTATTTCAGCGATGGACCCTATCGAGAATAGATTACTTGAAAAAAAAATATCTGTACGTAAATTGTTTTTTCGTGATTTAGAAATTTATGTGCACATTGGTATAAATGATTCTGAACAAGGAAAGTCTCAGAAAGTACTTATTAATATAACACTTTATATGTCCTCTGATGAAGGACCTAAGAAAGATAGCATTACCGAGGTGTTTAATTACGATCGGGTGCGCAATGCTGTGCATGGATTGATTAAGGGACGCCATATTAATCTTCAGGAAACACTTGTTGATGAAATTGCTGATATGTGTATTAGGTTTGAAGATGTGGCTGGTGTGAGGATATCTTCAGAAAAAACGGATGTTTATGATGATTGTTATAGTGTTGGTAGTGAGCTAATTCGTTTACGTGATATATAATGAGATTTTTTTTTGGCTTTCTTTCAAATGTTTTTTCTAAGGTTTGTGGCTTCTCTTTTTGAGGGTGAATGAAAACCTATTACAAATAAAATACCTAGGGTAACAGCTAGGGCACCGATTACACCATAGATTGTTATTTTTTCTCCTAGAAATGGTACAGAAAATAAAAGTACTAATATTGGTGCGCCAGACATAATTGCTGACTGACGCATTGGCCCAATAGTATTTGCTGCATAGGAATGACCAAAAATAGCTAAAAATGACCCAAATAAACTATGTACTACTATTTGTAATATGAGATCGTCGACAGGAGCTGTCCAAATTTGGCTTGGCAGGAAGATTAACCAAATTGGAACGTAAATAAATGCATTAAGAACCAAAAGAGCACATAATGTCTGCATTACGTTCTGACGCCATGCTTTAATGGCTACGTACCATACCGAAAACCAAATCCCAGCAGCTATAAATAATAAATGTCCCCGCCATTGGCCAGGCATAACTGATTTTATAGTTTCCCATCCTACTACTAACATTCCAATAATAATGATGGTTATGCCAAATCTTTGCCATAAATCTGGATACTCCCGCAGCCATATGCAGGTTATTAATGTTGCAGCTATAGGAAGCGTGCCATTCATAAACACGCCAGCATGAGAGGCTGGCGCATAAAGCATTCCACCGAATAACAATAGGATCATAGGAGCGCCGCCAAATACAGCATTTACTAGGTATTGCCTAGGTCGCATTTTCCAAGGTCGAGTATATAATAAAATAGGTAAAGCGAGGATAGCGGCCCCTCCTTGACGTATTCCTGCCAGGTCCCAGATTGTTAGTGAATCTCCGCTAGCTCCTATTCGACCAGCAATAAGCATCGCCACGGTTGTAAATAATGCAAAAAATCCTGCTACTATGCCGAGTAAAGAAGTTTTTTTGAATATTTTAGAGTTCATTCTTATTTTTAACCCTAAAGTTATAGTGCAAGCACGTGGTTCCATAGCCCATCAGGATAGAGTGTTTGATTGCTAATAATAAGGTATATCCAAGTGAATGAAATACTCCTTATATATCAAACACTCATTGAACTAGAATATTCACAAATATAAATATGTGAACGGTATGTACATAATGCCCCATCTTAAAACTTGAATGATATTACCAAATGAGAGTATGAAATCATAGTGGTTGCGTAGCTCATCAGGATAGAGCGATGGATTCCTAATCCATAGGTAGCAGGTTCGAGTCCTGCCGTGACCACCATTTTTTTACATTTTTTAATTCTTTTAAAAGCTCAACCAATCAAATCAATAAGTATAAGTAACAGATTATATAACCTTTATTGCAATAGAATTATCTAATTTACTGCATATAGAGTATTATAATTTAAAGCCAGCCAAACCAAATTATGGAATGACTGACTTTAAGATAAATATGGTAAGTTGGTTAAGAAGCTATTCTTAATGATAATTTATTGAGTTGCTTCAGAATCAATTCGCTTTTGCATTTCCTCTACAGGAATTGGTTGGTTTTTAAATCGACCATGTTTTGCATAATAAGCGTCTACTTTGATATGCTTAGAGACTGTAAGAGGGGCTGCCTTAAAAAAATCGTATAAAGCTACAAAGCCCCCGGTCCACATTGTACGAATCATATGAGGCATGGCACGAGAAGCCCGTAATTCTGCAGTGGGTGCGTTTTCTACTTTGTGAAAATTTTCCCGGTCTTCAAGAGCTTTAGTAATTAAGTGAGGTGCTGCCCAATTGCATCGGTAATGGATTACTCCATCGGGGCGTATTATATATACAACATTGGGCATCGCTCCGTAAGCACGGTGAAAATCACCTTCTAAGCTATCAACTAAAATTTGTCGAAACTCTCCGTATCGAGGGGCAATTTTACGCGCTGCCTTCAATTTATCATCCATTGATTTATGGGGACCTAGCCTTTCGCCAGGGTGGG
>JAQWSA010000023.1 GCA_029243445.1 Alphaproteobacteria bacterium | reverse complement strand
ATTTTAAATATAATAAAATGATATCGAATCAAGGATTTTAAAAGGAATTGTGATGTCTAATAAGCTTGGAATAGGTGATAAATTCCCTAGTATGACACTTAATTTAGTGGGCGGAGGTAATATTAGTTTACCAGAAAGCTTGGATTCAAAATATGGGGTTATTCTATTTTACCGAGGACATTGGTGACCATATTGTCGCCGTCAGTTGGGCGGTTTCGCAGAAAATAAAAAACAGCTAGATGAAGCTGGAGTTATGGTTGTCGCCGCAAGTATAGATAATATTGATAATGCTAAAGAAGTAGCTAATGATTTAAACTTTCCAGTTGGTTATGGAGTTACTCGAGAAATTGCTGATCAGTTGGGGTCCTGGTGGGAAGAACGTCGCCAAATTATACAACCCTCGGAATTTATTATAGGGCAAGATAATAATGTTATAGCGTCAAGTTACAGTGATGGCCCCCTCGGCCGGATGGATGCAACTGATGTAATTAAATTGGCAAATTTCTACACATCTCGCGAGTAGAAATACAAAATTTATTTTTATTAAAATTAAGACCCGTTATTAACCGGGTCTTTTTTTATATCTTTAGCATTTTGCATCGCTTGCCAAATACGTTCAGAAGTTGCAGGCATATCAATGTGACGAATACCCAGCGGCCTTAGAGCATCACATATGGCATTCATAACAGAGGGCAAAGCTCCTACAGTACCAGCTTCACCAGCACCCTTGAATCCAAATGGATTATTTTTAGAAGGAACTTCATGCCCAATAATATTGAATGATGGAAAGTTGTCTGCTCGAGGCATGGTATAATCCATGAAGGAGCCTGATAGAAGTTGTCCAGTTTTATCGTCATACACAATTTCTTCCATTAATGCTTGACCAGCACCTTGCGATATACCTCCATGTATTTGACCCTTTACCAGCATTGGATTTAACATTAAACCAACATCATCAACCACAACATAATTCACAATTTCGGGTGTACCGGTTTCAATATCGATTTCGACTTCACAGATATGACAGCCATTTGGATACGTTGGTCCGGGCGGTAGAACTATAGAATTTTCAGCAAGACCAATTTCCATATTTTTTGGAAGCTTTGCTGGTAAATAAGCGGCCTTGGCAATATCTACAATACTTATAGATCGATCTGTTCCTTCAACAATAAATTTTCCTTCTATAAAATTAATGTCAGCTTCCGCGGTTTCCATTAAATGTGCTGCAATACTTTTGGCTTTAGCAATAATTTTATCGGCAGCATGTTTTAGGGCGGCACCTCCAACGCTTATTGAACGAGACCCGAATGTGCCCTTACCGTGGTGTACTATATCCGTATCACCATAAAATATATTTATCTCATTAAAATTTAAACCGAGAAGTTCGGATGCTATTTGGCGGAAAGCGGTCTCATGCCCTTGTCCATGTGAATGTGTTCCCATCACAACAGAAGCACCCCCGTCACTTTCAAAACGAATAGAAGCACTTTCTTCATTTGGAATTGGCAATGGCCCTCCAGCTATCTCTATTACGCTAGCAATGCCTAATCCGCGCAGTTTTCCTTTATCTTTTGATAACAGTGCTCTGTTTTTGAATCCTTCTCTATCAATAGCTTTTATTGCTTTATCCATGACAACTTCAAAATCACCAGAATCGTAAGTGAAAACAAAACCGGTATCATAAGGAAATGATTTTGCTGAAATAAGGTTACGTCGTCTTAGTTCTATTGGATCAAAGCCTAGATCATGAGCTGCCGTTTCAATTAGTCTTTCCACTGCGTATGACGCTTCTGGTCTTCCCGCTCCTCTATAAGCGGTTGTTGGACTGGTGTGCGTGTATAAACCTCTAACTTCAGCAAAGATATGAGGAGTTGTATAAACACCTGATAGGCCACCTAAATTATTTGTAGGAGAATGAGGACCAGCAAAACTGAGATATCCACCTAAATTCGCTTTTGTACTCACTCTAAGACCCAAAAAATTTCCAACATTGTCTAAAGCTAGACCTGCTGTAGTTACATTATCTCTAGCATGGTAATCGGTTGCCAAAGATTCTGAGCGCGTTGCTACCCAACGCACCGGTCTTTTAATTTTGCGGGAAGCCCATAGTACGAGTGCGTGCTCAGCAAATGGAGCTCCACGCATTCCAAATCCCCCTCCCATATCTGGTGATATAATTCGCAAACGTGATTCAGGAATGCATAATACGTTATTGGCTAATTCGGAACGAACACGGTGTGGTGACTGCATGCCGGCATATAGAGTGTAACGTTGGTTGCTGAGGTCGTAAAAACCAATTGCTCCCCGTGGTTCCATTGTATTTGCCGAGACGCGGCTTATTACAAAATTAAGTTCAACAATATGGGCTGCGTTCTTAAACACTTCATCTACTTTGTTCTTATCTCCGATAGTAAAATAGAAGCTTTCATTATTACGTACTTCATCCCATACTTGAGCTGCCCCGTCTTCCAAAGCAGTTCCGGTATCAGTTGCGACTGGTAATGTATCATAGTCCACTTCGATTGTTTCTGTGGCATCAATTGCCTGCTCTAGTTTTTCTGCAAGGACAATAGCAATTGGAGCACCAACCATATTAACTGCTGAATTAGCTAGTATAGGGTAAGGGGGTTCCAGCATAGGTTGTCCATTTTCTTGTTTACGTTTTACACTACAAGAAAAATTACCCAGACCGTCTGCTTCTACATCTGCACCTGTTAAAATTGATAATACGCCGTCCATGTCTTTAGCTAAAGCGGTGTTAATTGATTTTATTTTTGCGGCTGCATGAGGTGATCTTAATACGGACATAAAAGCTACATTCGCAACTTGGCGGTCGTCGGTATAATTACCTAATCCTGTTAGTAGTCTGCGGTCTTCAACTCTAGGTACTGATTGCCCTATACCATATTCACGCATAAACTATCTCCGTATTTAATTTTAATTACATACTAATTAATTAGTAACATTTATATTTTACAATTAAGCATAAAGTTGCTGCGTTATCATTTAGGAAGCTAATTGGCTATATAAAATATAGTTTTTTTACCAAAAATTTATTAATCTTTGTAAGAATAGGACAAAAGTGTTAGATGTGGCTATATGAGAAGAAATAGGAACGTAAAGGTACTGGCCACTCTTGGCCCGACCAGTTCTAATGATCAAACTATTCGACAACTCTTTGAGTTTGGTGCAGATGTTTTTAGGCTGAATATGAGCCATGGAACTCATGAGGATGTAGAATCCATCCATAAAGCAATTCGTAGTGTAGAGCTTGATTTAGGAAGACCTGTTGGCATACTAGCTGATTTGCAGGGACCTAAGCTTAGAATTGGGGTTATGGAAGGCGAAGTGGTTATAGAAAAGGGTAATGATTTCCAACTGGTTCTGAGTAATATAACGGGTAATATGAAAGGAGCAACGCTGCCTCATAAGGAGGTATTTGAGGTATTAAAGCCCGGTATGCTATTGCTTCTTGACGATGGTAAAATTCGTTTAAAAGTAGTTTCTGTAAAGACAGACGTTATTAATACCCTTGTAATGGTAGGAGGGGTGCTTTCCTCAAATAAGGGTGTAAATGTTCCCGACGCAATTCTACCATTAAGTTCATTAACAATAAAAGACAAAAAAGATCTAGAATTCTGTTTAGGTTTAGGCGTTGATTGGGTGGCTCTTTCGTTTGTACAACGAGCAACAGATATAATAGAGACAAAGAAAATCATTGGGGATCGAGCCTGGGTAATGGCTAAGCTAGAGAAACCACTAGCTATGGAGCATCTTGATGAGATTATATCTGTAAGTGATGGTATTATGGTCGCTCGTGGTGATTTAGGAGTAGAATTGCCTATAGAACAAGTACCGGGACTACAGAAATCTATCACTAGAGCTGCTCGCAGGGCAGGGAAGCCAGTGGTTATAGCCACTCAAATGCTTGAATCAATGGTTGAGGCAGCAAGTCCGACTAGGGCTGAGATTTCTGATGTGGCTACAGCTGTTTTTGAAGGAGCAGATGCTGTAATGCTTTCTGCTGAATCGGCTATTGGAAATTATCCTGTTGAAGCAGTAAGTATGATGGATCGAGTAGCAAAATCTGTAGAATCTGATCCGCAATATCGATCTATTATAGAACGAGATGGAACTAGACCAGAAACGACTAGCGCTGATGCTATTACTCTTGCGGCACGACAAGTTGCAGAAACAATAGGTGCTGCAGCCATTATTTGCTATACCAATTCAGGGTCTACTGGCTTAAGAGCTTCACGCGAAAGACCTAAAGTACCAATTATGGTACTTACTCCAAGTCAAGATACTGCTAGAAGAATGGCGTTAGCGTGGGGAGTTCACTGTGTAGTAACTGATGATGTGCATAGCTTTCAAGAAATGGTGGAACACGCAACTGTGATAGCTAAAAATGAGTGCTTTGCTAAGTTTGATAATCAAGTAATTATTACAGCAGGCGTTCCTTTCGGGTCACCAGGAAATACTAATGTCCTGCGCATCGCAACGATTGGTAGTAAGTACCAATAAACCTTTATTCAGCAATATGTTTACGCGTTATGAGGTATGTAAAACTTGCAAATGCTAAAAAAGCTGCAGAACAAATAAGAATGGATATCGGTAGGGGTGATGTAGAAGGTAGCATGCCAGCTAGTTGAGCAAAACAAGCTCCAATAGACATTTGTATAAATATAAGAAGTCCCGATGCTGAGCCGGCAATCGATGGTTTTACACTAACCCCGCCTGCTTGTGCGTTCGGCATTGATAAGCCATGACATGTGGCCATTAATGCTCCAGGGCCAAAAATAGCCCAAGGGGTAACAAATCCCATCAATATGATTGCTATCATAGATAAGCCAATTAATAAGCTAGTAAAACTTGCTAGACCAATCATTTTATCTATGCCAACTATAGGAGTGATCTTTGTACTCAAGAATGTACCAATCAAAAAACCAGTCATGATTAACATAATAAAAAAACCAAAGTCTGATGGCGGTCGTTGGTAGTAATCGACCATAACGAAAGGCAGCCCTCCTGCAAAACCCATAAACATACCTACTCCAAAGCTAGCATAGCCGGTATAAGCCAAAAAATTTGTATCTTTTATGAGTGTTGGAAATGCAATAGTTATTTCGCTATAAAAATTTACTCCAGTTTTCATTGTAGCTGTTTCCCTATAGCCAAGATAAGTAGAAATAAGAGCTATAAGTCCTATTACGGTTGTGCAGATAAATACCGTCTGCCAGCCATATAATTTTGTAATAAATGCCCCTACGATTGGAGCAAATATTGGAGCTAAGATTATAATTGACATCATATAACCAATGATTTGTGCAGACTGTTCACGACTATAAACGTCTCTGACTATGGCTCTACTAATTACCATGCCAGCAGCACCTCCGGCTGCTTGAACTACTCGTCCTAATATTAAAGTTTCAATATTAGGAGACCAAAAACACAACAAGCTACCTACGACAAAAATAGATAGTCCGGTTAATAATACCGGTTTTCTGCCAAATCTATCAGCAGCTGGGCCATAAGCTATGGTAGAAAATGCCATAGCAAACAGCCCAAGGGATAAAGAAAGTTGAGTAATTCCGCTACTACGCATGAACTCTTTTTCAATTTCCGGTAATATCGGAAGTAGTATATGGATTGAGATAGGTGCGAGACCAGACATTAAAGCGAGTAGGGCGACAAACTTTATATTTTTAGGCATTATTTTCTATGAAAAAAATTAAAAAATGTTAGATTTATAGCTATTAAATAAAGTACAAATTAGGTTAACTTGATTGAACCGCGTCGATCGGACGCGGTTTATAAATTTACCTTTTTTGCAATTATAAGAAAATATTATGCACTTTTAATTATAATGTACATTAATTTACTGGATCAATAAGCTTGTAATTATTTAGAATACTTTACTCATACAGGTTTTTGTTTAACTTACTAGATGTAAATGTACTTATTCGTCGAATAACGACGGGGGGGATATGTAAAATGAGTAAACCGGATGTACCTAGTGTTGTTGGTACTCGTAATCAGAAGTTACTATCCTGGATAGAGGATATGGTAACTCTAGCTGAACCTGATAGTGTTCATTGGTGTGATGGTTCGAAGGAAGAGTACGACAATCTTTGTTTTGAGATGGTGGAATCCGGTACACTAATTCCCCTTAATCCTGAAAAACGGCCAGGATGCTTTCTTGCACGTTCAGACCCAAGTGATGTTGCAAGAGTTGAAGATCGCACGTTTATATGTTCAGAAAATGAAGTAGAAGCTGGTCCAACAAATAACTGGATGAATCCAGAAAAAATGCGTCAAACTATGAACGAGTTATTTTCTGGGGCTATGCGAGGTAGACGCATGTATGTGGTGCCTTTCAGTATGGGGCCTTTGGGTTCACACATTGCCCACATAGGAGTGCAATTAACCGATTCACCATATGTAGCAATGAGTATGCGTGTCATGACCCGCATGGGGCAGGCAGCCTTGGATGTGCTCGGGGTTGATGGCATGTTTGTTCCTTGTATGCATTCAGTTGGCGCACCTCTAGAAAATGGACAAACAGATGTTTCATGGCCTTGTAACGAAACTAAGTACATAGTCCAATTTCCCGAAGAAAGGTCTATTTGGTCTTATGGTAGTGGATATGGAGGCAATGCTCTTTTAGGTAAAAAATGTTTTTCATTGCGTATTGCGTCGGTTATGGCACGTGATGAGGGTTGGTTAGCAGAGCATATGTTGATCTTAGGCTTAGAATCTCCCAAAGGTGAAAAAACCTATGTTGCTGCAGCTTTTCCAAGCGCATGTGGAAAAACTAATTTGGCAATGCTAATTCCTCCTGAAGGATATGAAGATTGGGCGGTAAGTACCGTGGGAGACGATATTGCTTGGATAAAACCAGGTGCAGATGGTCGTCTATATGCAATTAACCCTGAAGCTGGATATTTTGGTGTGGTTCCAGGAACGTCTATGAAAACAAATCCTAATGCAATGAAGATGATGGAAAAAGATACAATTTTTACAAATGTTGCATTAACTGATGATGGTGATGTCTGGTGGGAAGGAAAAGGCGGGGAACTACCAGATCATTTAATTGATTGGAAAGGTAATGACTGGACTCCTAATAATAATGAACTGGCAGCTCATCCCAATGCGCGTTTTACTTGTGCTACGGTTCAATGTCCAAGTGCTGATCCTGCCTGGGATGATCCCAATGGAGTTCCAATAAGTGCTTTTATTTTTGGGGGACGTTTAAGTAATACTTTTCCATTAGTGTATGAATCACGGGGTTGGAAACATGGTGTTTACATGGCTGCTACTATGGGAT
>JAQWSA010000022.1 GCA_029243445.1 Alphaproteobacteria bacterium | reverse complement strand
AGGAAAGGCTAGTTTTTATGATGTAGGAAAGGGCTTTGATCATAATGCTATTAATGTGGGTGATAACGATATTATAGCATTAGAAATCGAGTATAAAAAATAGACCTTTCATAGTATGTGATATTATTTAGTTTTATATTTGGCCAGCTAATCACCATATTCATATAGTAACAAAATATTTATGATTACTAATGAATCTCATAAACTTGTTATAATATCCAAGAGTTCTAGCTGCACCGCTTATTTACATAGTTCTTTTATAGTTAAGAAAGAAGGCTGATATGGAAGATAACTCTGATTGGCTTGGACTTAGTGAAGAAAAGACACTAGAGCCAAATTTAAAAATTTGTGATCCACACCATCACTTTTGGGAGTTTCGGGATGATCAAACTCAATCCCGTTATCTTTTAGACGATATTCTAGTTGATATTAATAGTGGTCATAATATTGTTTCTACCGTCTACATAGAATGTGGAGCGATGTATAAAGCTGACGGACCCGAGGAAATGAAACCTATTGGAGAAACCGAATTTGTTAACGGGATAGCTGCAATGAGCGCATCAGGTCATTATGGAACTAGCCGTATTGCTTTGGGTATTGTCGGGCATGTAAATCTTTTGTTGGGAGACGGCGTTATACCAGTCTTGGAGTCACAAATTTTAGCTGGTGGTAAAAGATTCCGAGGAATACGCCATAGTGTACCCTGGGATAAGAGTGATGATGTGCCTGTAATCCGTGGTAAGCGCCCACCCCATTTGTTAATGAACAAGCAGTATAGAGAAGGTTTTGCGCAGTTGTCCAAATACGGACTTAGTTACGAAGCATGGTTATATCATCCGCAGATCCCTGAATTAATAGATCTTGCAAACGCGTTTCCCGAAACAACAATTGTTTTAAATCATTTGGGAGGTCCCCTGGGTGTAGGCCCGTACGCGAATAAAAAACAGGAGGTATTTGAAGCTTGGAAAAAAAGTATTTCTGAATTAGCTAAATGCTCTAATGTGTTTGCTAAACTTGGTGGTATTAATATGGAAATAAATGGTTTTGGCTGGCATTTGGATTCAAAACCACCATCGAGTGAAACTCTTATGGAGGCAACGTGCGATTGGTATAATTACACAATTGAGAAATTTGGTGTAGATCGCTGTCTATTTGAGTCAAATTTTCCTGTTGATAAAATTAGTTGTAGCTATAATGTCATATGGAATTCATTTAAGCGACTCACTAAAGGGTACTCTGCAAATGAAAAAGCTCTTTTGTACCATGATAATGCCTCTAGTATTTATTGTCTTGATATACCTGACTTTTAAAAAATAATTTAGATTCTAAGTTAAAAATGTAGAATTCAGAACATTAGGGATAGATATAAAATAATGACAATTAGCGATAATTCTAAAAAAATATTACCTCTTACTAATCGTGGTTTATCAGAAATACCACCTAAAAGAAGAGAGGGAGAAGGTTTGCCCTCCGCCATATCACAAGGCAGCCGAATGACAATTGGTCCTGGAATAGTAATGAAGGGAGAAATCAGCAAATGCGCAGTTCTTGTAATAGAAGGTGAGGTTGAGGGAACAGTTCAATGTCAGCAATTAGAAATATTATCTCGTGGAGTATTTAAGGGAACGGCACAAGTCGAAACAGCTGAAGTAGAAGGGCTTATCGAAGGGGATCTTAATATATCGGGCTTATTAAAAATAGAAAATGGTGGGTCTGTATCCGGCAATGTATTATATAAACAAATTGCAGTAGCTACGGGTGGAAAACTTTCTGGGGAAGTTAAAAATTCTGAGGTAATTAAGCCCAGTGGGGAAATGATTACTGAAAAGGAAGATTAAATTTATCTAATCTAAAAGTCTTAATGGTTTGGTATACTTAGTTTCGGACATGTGTATGTTTCACGAATTATTATATTTCTTCGCTTTGTCTCGTGCTTAGGTAGTTTAATAAAAGAAGCAATTACGTTGGAAAAAAGACCTCAGAAATAGCGGTCGCTGCCTAATTTAAAATATCTATAAAATAATAGGCTAATAACTTCTTAATCGGGAATTGGAAGGGGTTGATCATTTTCAGGAATATTCCAAGCTCTCTTAGTAGCTGGGCGTTCCAAAATTGACATATACCAACGACGAACATTAGGAAAATCATTCAGATTTATCTCTTGCCAATTATGCCTGGCGGCCCATGGCCAGACAGCCATATCAGCTATGGAATAATTATCTATTATAAATTCCCGATTATCTAGTCGTTTGTTTAGTACTCCATAAAGGCGCCTTGCTTCTTTTTCGTATCGTTCTTGGGCATATGGGGCTACGCCAGGATTATAATGAGTGAAGTGGTGAACTTGTCCAAAAATTGGCCCGAGCCCGCCCATTTGCCACATTAGCCATTCCATAGTACGCCAGTATGATTCACGATCGTTTGTATTAAGAAATTGACCAGTCTTTTCTGCTAAATAAAGCAGTATTGCCCCTGTTTCGAATAAGGGCATACTATCATTATCATGATCTACTATTGCTGGTATTTTATTATTAGGACTAATTTTTAGAAAGCTTGGTTCAAATTGCTCATCTTTACCAATATTAACTGCTATGGTCTTATAATCTAGACCTGTTTCTTCAAGCATTAGTGCTACTTTGCGACCGTTCGGTGTAAACCAAGTATAGAAGTCAATCATTGGTATGATTCTCCAAGAGAGTTTAAATTATTTTTTCTTTGTTATTTCCAATTATTTAGGCACCCTATGAGGAGTTTTTTCGCGGGTCAATTGGTAAACCTAAAATTTGACGCTATTATGCTAAATTATAATTTAGTTATCCTCAACATAATAATATATTTTACAATACTGCTAAGTAATTTATTTATTATATTCTGTTGTTACATATAAATATCGTTAAATTCTTAATACTAATTTTACGAGGTGTTGCATTGTTACATAAATTAATTGCTAGAAAACATCGAGACAGTATTCCTATTGCGATTGTTAGTAGTGCAAATATTGGTGAGTGGTTAGAAAAAATTTCGTCAAGTCAACGAAAATGGCTAAGTCAAAATGGGTTTAATGCCAAAAAGAATTCGATTGGTTTATTGCCCTTAAGCTCTGGTGGTTTAGGTAAGGTAGTATTTGTAATTGACGAAAGTACAGATCTATGGTGTTGGAGCGAACTAGCCGCTAATTTACCTAAAGCTACTTATTGGCTTCAAGGTAACTTAGATAAATCTAGGGCTACTGATGCTGCGTTGGGTTGGGGATTAGCAGCTTATGAATTTACAAAATATCGAACACCCTCGCTAAGTCGACCGAAGTTAGTTTGGCCAAAAAATAGTGACCGCACAGCTGTATCTTATACATTGGACGCAGTTAAATTAGTCCGTGATCTAATTAATACACCTGCAGAAGATATGGGCCCCTCGGAACTGGCCGCCTTTATTCGTTCTTTGGCTAAGCCTTTTAAAGCTACTACAAAAGTTATAATGGGCGATTCACTGTTAAAAGCAAATTATCCCATGATTCACATGGTTGGTCGTGCATCAGATGATCCTCCTAGGCTAATTGATATGCGATGGGGAAGTAGGGGACCTCTTGTTACATTAGTTGGAAAAGGAGTGTGTTTTGACACTGGAGGGTTAGACCTTAAATCAGCTTCTGGAATGTTGCGCATGAAAAAAGACATGGGGGGCGCGGCTCATGTATTAGGTTTAGCTTCAATGATAATGTCCGCAAAATTACCTATCAAACTAAGGGTTTTGATTGGTGCGGTGGAGAATTCTGTTTCAGGAAATTCATATCGTCCACTAGACGTTCTTAACACTCGCAAGGGAATAACAGTAGAAAACGTAAATACAGATGCCGAAGGTAGGCTAGTTCTTGGAGATTGTCTGACCGAGGCCTCTCGCGAGAAACCAGATTTATTATTAGATTATGCGACCTTGACTGGAGCTTCTAGAGTTGCAGTTGGAACTGAATTAGCTGCGATGTATTGTAATAATAATGATTTATCGAGAGACTTTGAAAAACATGCTAAGATAGCCAATGACCCGTTATGGCGTCTACCTTTATATCAACCCTACCGCCGCATGCTTGATAGTAAAGTAGCGGATATTTCAAGCGCCAGTGAAGGGGGTTTTGGCGGAGGTATTACTGCTGCACTTTTTCTTCAAGAATTTGTAGAAGAAGGAATACCCTGGGCACATTTTGATATTATGGCCTGGAACACTTTCTCTAGAGCTGGTCGTCCAGAGGGAGGAGAAGCTCAGGCTATGAGAGCTGCGTTTAGTTTAATTGCAGAAAGATTTAGCTCTTAGTAATAAAATATTTAAATTTGGTTTTTATTTAATTTATAGTTATAAACTATGAAAACTATCGTAAAACTTAATTTGTAATTAACGTCTATATAATATAGCTATAGTATAGAATTAAAAACTATAACCCGCATTTAGTAGGGAGAAGATTGATGGTCAAACCTATATTACAGACCTATCCTGTGATTCACGCCGAAAGTGAAGAGGAACGCGCGAAGCTACGTCCTATCGGAAGGAATAAAGAGAGGTATCAAGAAACAGTTCAGGGCTGGCATGAAGTAATCATGGCGGCTGATAATCTAGATTTCTGGGGAGTTGCTACTATCGAGCATCACTTTTGGTCGGAGGGCTATGAGGTTGGTCCAGCTCCAGCTATCATGGATGCCTATTGGGCGGCAATAACTAAAAATGTGCGAGTGGGACAGCTTGGGTACGTTATGAGCATCCAGAATCCTATAAGAGTAGCAGAAGAAACAGCTATAATTGATCATCTTACTCAAGGACGCAGTTTTGTGGGTTTTGCGAGAGGATATCAGAGCCGCTGGACAAATGTTTTTGGACAGCATTATGGAACAACTTCTACAAAATCTCCTACTGCTGCTAAGAATAACCAAACAGCGGTTGGTGCGGGATTTGCTCAAAGTGGGTTTAGCATATCGGATAAAGATGTAAAAAACGATCAACACAACCGAGATGTTTTTGAAGAAAATATAGAAATTGTTCTTAAGGCGTGGACCCAAGATTCAATGAATCATAAAGGCAGTGCATGGCAAATACCTTATCCAGGCGATACAGGAGTAGATGATTGGCAACTTGCTCAGGTAGGAGTTACACAGAGGCTTGGAGCGCTAGATGAGGTAGATGAGAACAACAATGTTGTTAATATTTCTGTATGTCCTGCTCCTTATCAGGACCCTCATCCACCTGTGTTTGTTTCAGGAAGTGGCAGTCCAGAAACTATAGATTATAATGCACGTATGGGCTTTATTCCGACCTACTTTACGGATATTAGTACAGCTGCACCTTTAGGTGTTCAATACGCAGAAACAGCTGCAAAGTCAGGTTTTAATTGGCTACCAGGACAGAATCAAAATATTGTTCGATGGCTGCAAATAGCAGAGAGTCAAGATGCCGCGATGGATGCAGTTATGGCGCATGATTATGATATATGGAAAAACTTTTACGCAGCAATGGGACGCCGAAAGTTAGATGAAAGTGATGTGATTGGTTCCATGTTAGACTCTGGTCTATATGCTATTGGTACTGCTGAATCGGTGCGCGATCAGCTAGTGGCTCAGTGGGAGCAAATGCCTGCTGAATATATAACGTTGATATATCATTATGCTCAAATGCCAAAAGATAAAGTAATTCAGAATATGACGGAGTTTAATGAAGTTGTTAAACCTGCTCTGGATGAGATAACAGCTCGTTCTGGCCATGATATGGCGCAGGCTGCTGAGTAATATAATTTTTTTTAAATCACGGAAGAGGGTCCATATATATGGACCCTCTTTATTTAAGAATTAGATTTCCACACAAGTTTAACAATTATTGATCAGTAACCGCTTACAATATCTACTGTATTAGAGATAGGTTTTGAATTTAAGTGGCGCTGAATATTTTCTAAAATTTGATGAGCTACGGTTCGTGGATCGGTAATGGAAGCATTATGTGGAGTTACCGTAATTTTTTCATGATCCCAGAACACATGTTCTTTGGGTAATGGTTCTTTTCTAAATACATCTAGAGTAGCGTGGGTTAATTGACCTGAGTTTAAACAAGTAATTAGGTCTTTCTCAATAAGGTGATTTCCTCTTGCTGCATTTATAAGATAAGCACCTTTTGGTAGTTTTGAAAATAAATTATAGTTCAATATACCTTCTGTATCTTTGGTAAGTGGTAATAAACAAACTAGTATACTTGAACTACTTAGAAGTTTGTTAAGACCGTCCAGACCACTTAAACAAGTTACTCCTGGAATAGCTTTCAGTGAACGACTCCAACCCGTTACATTAAAATTAAGGGCTAAAAGAGATTTCGCACAGTCGGTTCCAAGTATTCCTAATCCCAGAACCCCAATATTTCTTTCATCAGACTGAAGTCTTTCATCTTCTCTTGAGTTCCATATGTGTTTTCTTTGTTGTTTATCGAGTTCTGGTTGGTTTTTATGGTATTTAAGCACATGTAAAAGTACGTATTCTCTCATACCAGCGGTTAAATATGGATCGATAACTCTTGATACCGTTACCTCTGCCGGAAAATCGGGGTCTTTAAAAAGATGATCAACGCCGGCCCCCAACGAGAATATGACTTTTAAATTTCTAAAGCTTGCTAAGATTCCAGCTGGAGGATTCCAAGCGACTGCATATATTATTTTATCAGGGTCACCTGTATCTGGCCATATTCTAATATCAAGATCTGGAGCTAGATCCTTAAGATGCTTTTCCCAAATGTCAGGGCGTTCATTGGGAGCTATAATCAGAACTGCCATTATTTTGTATTCGTTTTACTAGAATCAATTGCTTCTAGGTTAAATGCAGCAGCCATTAAGGCTTTGGTATAAGGTTTTTTAGGGCTATCAAAAATATGATCTGAGGGTCCATGTTCAACAACTTTTCCATTACGCATCACTATGACCTCATCAGAAATAGCTCGTATTACTTTTAGATCGTGACTAATAAACAG
>JAQWSA010000021.1 GCA_029243445.1 Alphaproteobacteria bacterium | reverse complement strand
CTTCATAGTTTTGATGTTCTTTGTATACATAGAACAAGTTGAAGACGCGGTTTCAATAACTAACCATTTGCCGGTAAAGTCAGATATCTTAACTTCCTTGCCGCTATCTAAGTCGGTTAATGCGAAATCTTTAAATGGTTCTCCCGCTGCTGGCCCTATAAACATGTCAAAGTTATAATCGACGACCCGAAAACGAGAGTTATTATAAACCATTGGCGGTGTCTGTTCTGTCATTTTTAACTCCCTTGAGTAATATTTATATAATTTTCCAATTAATTTGGATTTGGCCAAAATAGAATTTGGCAATAATAAGGTTACTAAAAGATTCTTAATATTTATGTATAATTTAATAAGGTATCAGTTATATTTCTATGGGTCTAGATTTCTAACTAATTTCTTGTAGATGTATTTTATCTAATCACTCTGAGTCAAATTCTATATTGGCTAGTCTTGAATACAAACCCCCTCTTGATATTAGATCGGTATGTATTCCTTTTTCAATAATTTTGCCTTCATCAATAACATATATCATGTCAGCGTTAGTAACGGTTGTTAGGCGATGTGCTATAACTATCGTAGTTCGGTTTTTGGTTAGCCTAATTAAGGCCTGGTGCACTTGTTTTTCTGACTGGGAATCTAGTGAACTCGTGGCTTCGTCAAACAAGAGAATTGGAGCATTTTTAAGTATAGCTCTAGCAATTGCAATGCGCTGCCTTTCCCCGCCAGATAATTTAGCCCCTTTTTCTCCCAGTAGAGTCTTATATCCATTTGGTAATTTTTCAATGAATGTATGAGCTGCCGCATCCATTGCCGCAGATATAATTTCTTCAGTCCCTACCTTGGGGTTTCCGAAACCAATATTAGCTTCCACAGTGTCATTAAATAACATTACGTCTTGGCTTACAAAAGCTATATTATCTCTTAAACTATTGAGTTTTACGTCACGTATATCGTTTCCGTCTATTTTTATTACACCTGTGTCAGGGTCGTAAAAGCGTAGGATTAGGTTAAAGACTGTTGATTTTCCCGCACCACTTGGTCCAACTAATGCAATTTTTTTTCCTGCAGGGACGTCTATTGAAAAATTTTCAAGAGAAGGTTTATTGACTTCGTATGAAAACGTAATACCGGAGAGCTGCAGATGCCCGGATACATTTTTAAGTTCTTGTGCTATCGGCTTTTCGGTGATTCTGGGCTTGGTATCGAGAAGGTTAAATGTTCGATTTAAAGCAGCGAGGCCTTCTTGCAGACTAGCATTAAGGTTACCTAGACTTCTAATTGGTTGAAGTATCATTATAACTGCAGAAATAAACCCTACGAATTCCCCTAATGTTCCAGCACCAGATATTATACGGTAACCGCCGTATGTAAGTACTAAGGCGATTGCTAAACCACCCAATATCTCTAAAATTGGTTGAGTGCGAGCACGTCCCTTTACCGTTTTCATAATTAATCTATAAACTTCGTCAAATAACCAATCTGAGCGCTTACTTTCTACGCCCTCTAGCCCGTAGGATTTAATAAGCCGTATTCCACTGAAAGACTGACTCAAAGTTGCGGTTAGAGAACCCATTCCGGTTTGTACATTAGTTGAAGCCTTACGTAACCTTCTGCCAAGCCGTATAATTGGTCGACCTGCAATGGGAAAAATCATAATAACAATTATGGCTAGCACCCAGTCCATATAAAACATCATTCCTAGTAAGGCGATCGCAGTGAGAAATTCTCTACACATGGTTGTTAATGTTCGTGACAACGCATCGCGCATAAGATTTACGTCGTTAGTGAATCGTGAAATTAGAGAACCGCTAGATAAACTTTGTATCATCGCTATATCTGAGTTCATCAAGCGAGCAAACATAGCTTTTTGTAGCTCTGCTATTACTCTTAACGTCATTGACTGATTAATTACGCTTTGTCCATAAGAAGCAGTTCCGCGTATAAATGTTATTAAAATAATTGAAGCTGGCAGTAATGTAAGAGTTTTAGGGTCTGCTCTGGAGAGCAAATCGATAGCTAATTCAATTAGCTTAGGGTATGCCGCTGAGGTTACAGCAACTACGACCATTAATAAAACTGCGTAGACTATACGTGGTCTGTGTTGGCGTAGCCAATCACGCCATAGCCTAGTCAGAAGGTAGTTAGTTGATTCACTCACTCTGGCCTTACCTGTAACAAGTTTTACCTCTTGTCTAGCCTTTTATGCCGACTGATGTTAGTTGAATAGAAAATACTTACCTTGGAAGAAACAAATATGAAGACTTCCCATGAAGCTTCGAGTTTAAATAATTTAATAAGAAAATGTCCAAGATGTGGCACTGATAATTCATCCATTACTCCTCTAGTCTATTCTTGGCATGAATGGACTCTTAAGTCCTGTATTATTTGTAAATTCGTATATTTAGAAAACCCACCAGGTTACGAATCCCTGGTGGCGGAGTATGCATGGGAACGTAATCATGGGGATCGCAGTGTAAGAATGAGAAAAGAATACCCGCTAAACTATAATTTTTCTCGGATATGGAAAAAAATTCGTCGTTTTTTAATTCGCAAGCCAAACAAATTGGCTAACAGAATTTCAAAATTCTTTCTTCCTGGGGTTGTGGTTGATATTGGCTGTGGAACTGGTGATTATCTTGCTAATCTCCCTTATGATTATCAACCGCTTGGTATAGAAATATCTAAAGAATTGGCTCGACTGGCTACTGAACGTCTATCTAGTAGAAAAGGAAGAGTATTAGCAATGTCAGCAATTGAAGGGCTTTCCAGTGTACCAGAAGGCACTGTCAGTGGAATAATAATGCGTTCTTTTCTTGAACATGAGCAAGAACCTGAAGACTTACTGTCATTTGCATGGAAGGCATTGCGACCAGGCGGTTCTGCAATAATTAAGGTCCCTAATTATGATAGTATAAATCGCAAGGTAATGGGTAATCGTTGGTGCGGCTTCAGGTTTCCTGGGCACGTAAATTATTTTACACCCGAAAGTCTACGCGAGATGGTCGAATCTGTTGGTTTTCATGTTCAAAGTTTTGGTATTTTTGATCGTTTTTATTTAAGTGATAATATGTGGATGGTTGCTCATAAACCTAAACTAGATTCATAGTAAACCTATTACCGGAGTTCAAAGTTTACTTCATTCAAGTAACTTATACAGGTAGCGCTGTTAAAATTATAAACGTTTAATAAGCCTAGTAGTTATATATAAATTTATGTGCTGCTCGGCCCGAGAATATCTAGATCTGGGCGAGAGCCCCAGGCGCAGAATGCTGCATCATTTATTGGAAATTGTCGAGGTTTCCAAGTTTCGTCTACCATACGCACACCGCATGAATATTCGTAAATCATATCATCTGGCCCGTAGTAATAAACAAAGCGAGCTCCAGAAAGAGAATGACGGCCTGGGCCGGCCTGAATTCGCACCTGCCTATCCATTAAAAAATAATTAGATTTCATTATATCATCAGTTTCTGAGACTTGAAAATTAATGTGTTGTATTCCTGGTCGATCAGAAGGGAAGAGTGCAAACCGATGATGAACTTGGTCAAAGGTCATTAAAGCTGACCAGCCAATCCAATCACTAGTTTTAAAATTAAATTCATTTGACCAGAATTTTTCAGCTTCCCTAGGGTTAGTAACTCTTAGGCCAATATGGCTATACTCCGTTATACCTGCATCTCTTGATGGAAAGTAACGTTTTCCTGATGTAAAAGGACGTACTGTAAGATCAATTGAATTTCCGCTGTTATCCTTAAAATTTATATAGCCCATACATCTTCTTGCAGCAGCTTCTGCATCACTACCACGATACACAGTTAAACCTTGCTCTTTTAAAGTACTCTCTGCAGCATCTAGCTCATCAAAAGTTTCAATCGAAAGACCTACAGTATGATCATTGGGATCTCCCTGAAAGTAAACTATATTATGATCACGATCGTCACCTCTCATATAGGCAAAACCGTCTTTTATATCTACTAATTCAAGACCAATAATCTCTTGTGCAAATTTTACCGTCTCTGCAAGGTTAGCTGTACCTAACCTGCAATATCGAAAACCAGTTACATTAATCATGAAATCCTCCAAGGCCTAATGGCATTCATAATTGTTTATATCGCAAAATCCTGCTGCGTTAGTTTTATATGGTAACCTTAAATTGTCTTAATCTCTAGCGCTATCATAATATGATAGGTCTATGTAAAGATCTGGGTTGTTTAGTTTTTTCTTGGGCTCACCGAACTTGCTGCGCAAATCTAAGATTGTTTTTACCCCCTCTATGTTTATTTTTTCGCTTCCAGCTATGCCATGAATGGGGTCTAGCATGATTTGCATGGCAGCCTCAGCCGCCTTTATATCCATTCCAGGTATTCTATTCAGAAGTATTTTTGTGGCGCTATCAGAATTATCTTGGTTTGAAATCCATTCTATTGCTTGTAACTCTGCTTTGATAAACCCTCTTAGTGCTTCAGGGTTTTCTTTCGCCCAGCTTCTACATGCGGCCATAACCCCTATTTGACAAGTTGGTAACGCTGATTGGCTATTGTCAATAATTTTTAGACCTGAAGCTTCGGCAAACTCTGTAAAAGGAGGGTTTAGCAAAGCTCCTGAGTGCTCGCCTGAAATTAGTGAATCAAGGCGTGCTTTTGTCGCGCCCACTGGAATAAGTTCATAGGAGTTATGGTCAATACCATTTATTTCGAGCATTTCCCTTAGCATGAATGCAAAACCGGTAGAAAGTGCATCTACGGCCAGAGAGGTATTTTTGAGATCCCCATATTTATTTATATGTGATTGTACAACTAATCCTAAGTTGACTTGTGAGGCTCCCATGAATCCAAACAAATCAGGTGCCCGTGATAGTTTGGCAACTCCTTGGCCTTCCTGGTATGCAACTACATTATCAATTGCCGTACCAGCAACTTCAAAGTTTCCATCTATTAAATTAGTGATTTGAAATACTGAGTTTGGAGTAGCGGTTATATCCACCTTGACTTTCTGTTCTTCAAAAAAGCCAAGTTCCATAGCGACATAATGTGGTAAAAGTCCTGTACTAGGAAACTCGATAACGCGAATATTTGTGATGTCGGACATATATTTTTCCTGTGATTAAATTTTCTTTAGTAGTGCTTTCTTGTGCTTAGAGTTTAGTAAGTGTAACGCATTAAGGTTAGTATGCGTAATTTTTAATAGTTTATTTAACAAACAAAAAGTTAATTCTAGTATAAAATTTACTTATAATAGTCTAAATCATTTATTTATATAAATGCGAGAATACATAATGAAATTTGGTATGCAGTTTTTTCCCTGTGTGGGCCCTGAAACAAAATCAGCGGAACAATATTTTAATGAATGTCTATCATTGGTCGGGGAAGCTGATGATCTGGGTTACGATCATGTTCGTATCGTAGAGCATTATTTTCATTCATATGGGGGCTATAGTCCCAATCCAATGTTGTTTTTAGCTGCAGCATCTCAGAGAACCAAAAAAGCTCGTTTGGTCACAGGGGCCATATTACCGGTTTTTAATAACCCCCTAAAATTGGCTGGAGAAATTGGTATGCTAGATGCAATATCATCCGGTAGACTAGATGTAGGTTTTGCCCGAGCCTTTATGCCGCACGAGTTTGCACGATTTGGGATATCTATGGATGAGAGTAAGGGACGTTTTACTGAAGGAATAGAACAAATACGTGGGCTATTGGAAGAAGAAAAATTCTCCTCCGAAGGTAAATTCCATGAATTTCCTCCGACAACATCTTATCCTAGACCGACCCAAACGCCTCGCCCACCTTTTTATATTGCAGCTTTTGCTACTCCCCAATCATTTGAGGAAGCAGGAAAATCTGGTCATGCCATTATGGCAATTCCGTTGTCTGGTGGAAAAATGGCAGAACTAATAGGTCTTTACCGGGATGCTTGGAAGTCAGCGGGCCACAAAGGTAATGGAAAAGTTATGCTAGCCTTTCACATGTTCTGTTGGCCTAATGAAACAGAGGCGATAGATCACAGTCGCTTAAGAATTAATAATTATCTTAAGACATTAGTGAAGGCTGGTTCAGATTGGCTAAAGCAGGAGTCTTCTGATTACCCTGGTTATCGAAAACTTATTCTAGGTTTAGCTGAGGAGACTTTTGAAAGCCAGTTAGAAAAGGGTGCGGCTTGGGTTGGAACTCCAAGCCAAATATATGATCAGATTAGTAGTTACAGGGATCAGGTGGGTAACTTTGATATTGCCTCATTACAAGTTAATTTTCATGACATGCCTTTGGATTTAGCAAAAAAGTCAATTGTTCTTTTTTCCAAAAACGTGATGTCCAGATTATAGACCTGTTACAATATTAATTAGACTGATTTCAATGGCATGTTTTATTGAGGGCGACTAAACGCCAGTAATTGTAGGGTAGTGGTGTTATGAACCCTACACCAAGCATTATTGGAATAATCCACCAGGTCAGCATTGCACCTCCGGTTATAAATACGTCTACTAAATTCATGGAGATTTCCATTGATATCATGGAAATCATTGACATACCTAAGGCTGTTTTCAATGCTAGACGTAGGGTCATTTGTGAGCTGAGTACGATTGTTTCTAATATAATAGAGCTAAGAAGTCCCATAACTATGGCAAGGCTCATTATTGCTAAAGTTGACCAAGGGGTCTCAGTGAACTGAAAATAAGCGATAGTCCCAAAATCTCCGATGGCACACCCCAAAAGACACCATAAAGTATTATATGATGCTTTTCTCCACTCACCTGATTGAAACCAGTTAATTTTAAGGTTTTCTGCTATAACCGCCAATTTTGATCTCTTTTCTTTAAAAAACCTATAAGTATGATTTCACGAAGTATAGAATTATATATTTTTTTCTAGGTTTCTTTGTAGTGGAGGATATTGAGCAAGAATGCCAGCAGATTCTGCCATATCTTCAGAATTCTCAAACATAGCAACTCCAGAATCTTCCATCGTTTGAAACCACTCATTTTTATTTTCTAACGTGCCCATCATGCTATGAAATATGGAGAAAGAAGTTTTTTCTGCTAAGCGTGACATTACTTTTATTATAGGATTAGCGTCCACCATAAACGGAACTACATGAATCATTAAAACAGCATCATATGCATTTTTACAATATTTTAAAGCTGAATTAAATGTTGCCTCGAAACGATCCTCTCTTGCGTCAGCGAGCATATCAACAGGGTTTGCAATGGCTGCTTCCAGGGGTAAATATTTTTTTAGGTCAAGTGAATAATTTTCGGGTAAGGGTGGCATCTCAAGTTTACTATCGATTAAACGGTCCGTGGTTATTACACCGGGTCCCCCTGAATTAGAAAGTAGAAGTATCCGTTTACCAATACCCTGGGGGAAAAACCCGAAACCTTTAGCTGCCAACATTAATTGACGCAGGCTTTTGACACGTATTACGCCGCAGTCCTTCATAAATAAAGAAGCTTGATCGTCTGTCATTGATGACCCACCTGTGTGGTTAATGACAGCGTTACTTCCCTCCGGCGTTCTTCCTCCAATAAGAGCAACAATAGGCTTTTTTCTCGCAACTTTGCTAGCAATTTCGGAAAAGTGTTTAGTATTATTAATAGATTCAATATAAAGAAGAATGCAGTTACAGTCCTCATATTCTCCGAGGTATTCTAAATAATTTGTGATTTCAAGATGGATAGAATTTCCTACTGAAATAACTGTGCTTATAGGAAGATTATTTTTGTTTCCGGTTGCGATTATTTCTTCAGATATAGCGCCCGATTGAGATATTAATGCTATTTTTCCACCAAGAGGTAAATCTCGAAGAAACGTTGCGGCAAAAGGTGATTTATCATTTAGATGAATACAGCCTGCTGAGTTTGGACCGAAAACAGTGATACCAGCAGCATTTGTTTTACGTAATAGCTCTTTTTCTCTTATCTGTCCTTCTGTTCCAGCTTCACTAAAACCCCCAGGGAGAATCATTAAGTTTTTATGTCCGCTAGCAATAGCTTCGTCAACTATATTAAGAATAAGGTCAGGGCGGACTACTATAACAACAAGTTCAACGGGTTTTTTTAGTTCTAGTAGTGACTTACTGCATTTTATTCCTAATACCTTTCCTCCGCTTGGGTTCACAGGTATTATTTTTCCAGGATACTTCGTTAAAATTAGATTACGTAAAACCGCTCCTCCGGAACTTGTTTTACGCTCACTAGCGCCAACAATAGCAACACTTTTAGGTTTTAGAAACGGGTGGCAGTCTCTCATCTCTATCATAATTAAGTGCTCATTATTGCTTCAATCAAAAAACATAAAATACCGAATTACGCACACACAATGGCCAATGTCCTGCTTCAAGAATTCTATATTTGGCTATAAATGGAGAATTTTTTGGTTGGTTGGCTGCTATTTCTAACCCTGCATGATAGCAGGCCATAGTTGCTGAGCCTGCCGCTGAACGGATTAGACCTGGATTTGCAATATTGCTTCGCGCAGCAGCAATTGCTGCTGCGCCATGTATAACTCCAGAAACTTGTTCTGTAATGCTGGTTAGTGAAGACAGCAGCTCTGATTTCTGAAACCGTTTTTCGGCATTATTAAGAAGTGTTTTTCTAAGCTGTTCTTCTGCAGACCACCAATCTTTGCTCCAGTCTTCAGCCTTTATACAACTTTCAGCTTTTTCCCATGAGGTGACTTGAGATATTATAGTATTTTTAAGCCCTATACCACTTATATAACTTTGAGCGTCAGTATATTCTACGGGTGTTAGCTTTTGTCCTATTACAGAAAACCATGAAGCGAAATTTAATCGGCTAGCGAACTGTGAAAGAGGGGGAATTAACGGAAGCATTTAGTTATTTCCACGATCCTCGCGCCATAAACCAAGAGTCTGCTGCACTGGCCGGTCTGAAAAGCTAAACAGAACTGCATCCTCGTTAGCAACGTGTTTCTGCGGTGCCCAGCATGGAACTACGAAGTGATCGCGTTTGGACCATTCAAAGACCTGGTCACCAATGAATGATTTGCCTGAGCCTTCGACCACACTGAAAACAGTTGCGTCTGTGGATTTATAGGTTGAGGTTTCAAAACTCTTCGGCAAGAGCTGCATAAATGTTCCAAGTGTTGGCATTGCTGATTGTCCATTATTGGGATTAACGTAGCGTAGTTTTAGTCCATGACAGACATCCCATTCTTCGGTTTTGCGCATCATCTCCAAAGCCTCGCGGGTGCGAACGTATGGATAGTTGAATATCGGCGAGTTAGGGGATTGCTGTGCGTGGTCGACAGGCGCCAGGCCCATACCATAGCGCGCAAGGGAATCGCCACTGGGCCGCGTTGCTGGATGGATCTTCTCCGGATAGGGTTCAGCAAACGTGGTATCTAGGGTCTCGACTAGAGGTACATCCAGGCCATCTAGCCAGACCATTGGTTGGTCGGTCTCGTTACCATGGTCATGCCAGGTCCAAGAAGGTGTAAGAACGAAGTCTCCCTCTTCCATTATAGTCTTTTCACCATCGACCGCGGTATAGGCACCAGATCCTTCGATGATGAAGCGTAACGCTGCTTGCGTGTGACGGTGCGCCGGGGCAATTTCGCCTGGCATGATTAGTTGAAGACCTGCGAACAGAGATGTTGTTACCCGATAACGACCACGCATGCCGGGGTTTTCGAGGATCAAGACTCGACGTTCAGCCTGTTCGGCAGTAATTAAATCAGCCGATTTCATCAGTGTGTCTCGGATATTACTATAGTGCCAGATATAGGGCTGGCAGTCGCTCTTTGGCTCTTTGCGGGCGAAGGAGTGCAGTACTTCCCATAAAGGTGCAAGGTTTTTCGGGTCGCAATCTTCTTTGTAGTAAGGCATTAAGTCAGGACGGACATCTGCGACAATCATATTTTCTTCTCCTTTGAACTCCTTACGGGGTTTATTTAGGATTCTTCTAAGCCTATTTCGGGTAATGTTAGACCCAACTCTAGGACTAAAGTTTTTGCACGGTTTACATAATCAGCTAACATATCTTCATTTGTGCGTTGTTTAATAGACCATTTGCGATAAATTTCATTATTCTTAGACTTTGGACGCCCGAAAAATTTAGGTAAAATAGGATAATATTGGTTAATTGCCTCTTGTATACTTATTTTTCCTTTCTCTGTTTGGCAGATCTCAGTACAAAAATCTTTTCCAAATTGAGCATGAAAGCGTTCTTCTGGCATGGTCATTCGTGATAAATTACGTAGTGGTATAAAACTACATTGCGCCAAGTCTTCTACCTGAAGAATTTCAGCAAGGTCAGCTAGCAGTTTTATGACGCAGAATTCTTCCCATGTTTGTAGGGGAAATTCGAAGATAGAAAGGGTTTTTTTAGAATCGCTGGGAATCATGCGTTCTGGTTCTATGCCAATTTGTTCACCAAGCTCTTTAAATCTTACATGGTGTCCATATTCTTCCATTGCCACCCTGCAAGTTAACCATTTTGAATAAGGAGTGGGAGCAAAAGCAATTGCTGGCTCATCAAATACCTGTGCCCCGTAGAGTTCATTAACGGCATGGCTAATTACAATTTTTTCAATAGCAATTCGGTATTCCTCCGGTGCTTTTTTAAAGTCATTAACAGTTTCTATATGGTCCCCTGGATTTATAACCATACGAGTTTCCTTCTTTTTATACGTTTGGTTCGGTATTAAAAGCTTCTAGATCAGTTCTCATGTCTATGTAATGAGGGCCAAAAACTTCTGTTGCAGAGGCACTTAATGTATCAATATTCCAATCTGCTTCACTATTAACAATTTTTGCAACAGGTCGAGGTTGTGAAAATAAAAATATTTCTCTGCCACGAACTCCTAATAATTGTCCATTTATACTCTGGCCCTTCAGAGAACAAAGCCAACTAACCACCATTGCAATATGATTAGGTGATATTTTTAAAGCGCGTTCTTTATAAGTACTTTGTTCTTCATTGGCAGGTATAATTGTTTCTGTCACTCTTGTAGCTGCGAAAGGGGCGATCGCGTTGCATGTGATGCCGGCCCGCGACAAATCCATTGCGGTAGTGCGCATCAAGCCTAACATACCTGATTTTGCGCTGGCATATGAAGATTGTCCGTAGTTTCCATAAAACCCCGCTGTTGAAGTAATATTAATAACTCTTCCCCAGCTGTAGGGTTCTCCACCTCTGTTCTCCTTTGAATGTTGTCGCATAGTGGGAGTGGCCGCATTAGTTAGATACCATGCACCAGCTAGATTTGTTTTTAGTACTGCATCGAAGTCCTCTGGTTCACTCTTAAAAATAAAACTGTCTCTAAGAATAGCAGCATTATTAACAAGAATATCAAGTGCCCCAAATTTTTTAATTGCAAGTTCAACTGCAGCTTGAGCTGTTAATGGATCTGCAATAGACTCTGTATAAGCAATAGCATCATCACCCATTTCTTGTGCTACAGATTCTGCTACAGAGGTGTCAAACGAATCACCGTTTATCGAACTACCTACATCTGCTATTACAACTTTCGCACCGTGGGCGACTAATGACCTGCTAATAGCTAATCCGATACCTCTTGCCCCTCCGCTAACCAACGCTACGCGCCCATTTAATTCTTTGTTTTCTGATAAGTTATTCATATTCCTCTGCCATTAATGCTTTGTCAGCTTCAGTATAAAATGCATCAGCATGACAATTTTCATCTTGCACACCAATTTTACGTAACTGATTAATACAGGTTTCAACCATTATTGGTGGGCCTGCAAGGTATACTTTTGTTTGATTGAGATTATCAAAATCATTGGCTATTGCATCAGCCAAGTACCCTTTTCGGTACTCAACACCTTTTTTAGGTTCTGATAAAATTATATTTAAAGATAGTGCTGGGTGATTTTTCATAAGCATATTGAAATGCTCTATCAGATAAAGATCTGGTGTATCTCTAACACCAATATATAAATATATTCTTCGCTTTGCATTCTCTTCTAAAGCCTTTTCTATTATAGATTTTATAGGGGCTAAACCTGTACTACCAGCAATAGCCAGAATAGGACCGGTATGCTTATGTCGATAATAAGATATTCCGTATGGGCCCTTAACCTCTACAGCATCCCCAATTTTAAGGTTTTTGTTCACAAACTTACTAATTTTACCACCGGAAATTTCCCTAATATGAAATTCCAATAGATTATTTCCTGATAGATTGGCCATTGAATAATCACGCGGAGTTAGACCTTTAAAAGTAATTTGTGAATATTGACCAGATGAAAAATCAAATGGTCCTCCAGTTTCAATTGATAATTGAACACGAGTAATATCATGGGTCATACGTTCTAAATCAGTAACTAGACAGTTAAGCTCTCGGAGTGGATGGGCCACTATTTCATCTTGTTCTAGGTAAGCAACTTCACAGTCGCTCCATGGTACCGCCCTACAAGCTAAAATTAGGCCTGAGTCTTTCTCTTCTTGGGTGAGGGCATATTCTGAATAGGGCGACATTTGTATGTCGCCTGAGTATAATCTGGATTTACAGGCCCCACAATTACCTGACTGGCAACCATGCGGGTATTCTCTACCGCCATTTAGTGCGGTTTGTAAAATAGTATCCCCCATTTCAACTTTCAAAGGGGTTTCATATTGTTTAACATTTACAGCAAAGCTCACTGGCTTGCCTTTATCTAATTGTAATAGTTTAAATATTTAGTTTGTGTAACAAACAATTGTCAATACAAACTAAATATACAAACATTATTAAATAGCTTTCTCGAAGAAACTTTTAAAGCTTGATGGTATATCTTTAGATTTTAATTTTCTTGAATCATTGCTATCTGTTTCTGCCCATATTCTAATTTCTGTTCCCTTTACACAAACTTTATTTTGGTTTTTTACTTCATGTATTAATACAATTGTCCTGCGGCGCCATTCATTTACATAACTAGTTACCTCAATTTCGTCTCCAAATCGTGTCGGTGACAAAAATTCTGCATGAGCATCAACTAAAGGAAATCCTACTGTTTTATATTTATCCAGCATAATTTCATAGCTAAGACCAACGCGATCAAACAAGTGCCTGGTAGCCTGATCAAACCAAAAGAAGTAGTTCGGATAAAAAACAATTCTTGCAGGATCGCAATGGCCCCACTCAACAGGTATTTTTATGGTATTTTTAAACATTATATTAGCCTTGGTGTTCTTGTGGTTTGCTAAAGGGAAAAGAAGCTTGCAGGGTTTGTTAGGTTGAGAAATTATTTATAGGAACCGTAGTTTGTTTGTATATTATAGAACGAATACATTGGGTAACAAATAATTGATTAATTTAAACTATTTGAATGGTCAGTTTAATTAATTCATTGAATGTTATGTAATTAAGTTTTTAGCTAATATTACTTAATATAAGGTATTATTCGTGGGTACAAAAAAAGCAGTTGATAAAGATGCATTAGATCTAAGTGGTCTAACCGACCTTCTGGGCTTTCAATTGCGTAGGGCACAGATCTCGGTATTTCAGCATTTTTCTAGGACAGTAGGCGGTGTAGGTATTACACCAGCACTATTTGGTTTGATGATGATTGTTTCTAAAAACGAGGGTCTAAGCCAGTCTCGTCTTGCACACGCCTTGGGAATTGACGTTTCAACTATGGTGGCGATGATTGACCGTATAGAAAAAAAAGGTTGGATGAAGAGACAAAAATCTAATGTTGACCGTCGTTCTCATGCGTTATATTTGACTAAGGCAGGGCATAAATTATTAGATAGCTTGTCCTTACTTGTCGAGGAACATGAAAATAAATTTTTTAATGATCTGGATTTATCTGAAAAAAAAACCTTACTGGCACTATTAAAAAAAATAACTAAAATATAAGTATAATATTTAAAATAAAATAGTTTTTCTATAGTTTGTTTCGTTCTTCAACTAAGGCCCTATCAGCTGCGAGAGAATCAATTTCTGACTCGCTAAAGCCATGTTCTGCAAGTATTGATCGCGCGTGCTGGCTAAATTTAGGTGGTGTTGAATTGATTGAACCAGGTGTACGGGAAAATTTAATTGGTATGCCCGTTCCTTTGTACCAGTCAAGTTCAGCTGCCATATTACGATGTATAGAATGTGGGTGATTCATTACTTGTTCAGTATTATGTATAGGGCCAGCGGGAATTCCGGCTTTTAACAGACGTTTACACAAATCTTCCCCGTTTACATTTTTCATGAGTTCAGACAGTTCATCTCGAAGGTCGCTAATGTTAGCAAGTCGATCAGGGTTGTTTAAAAAGCGAGAATCTTTTGATAACTCAGGATTTCCTAATTCTTTACAAAGTTTGCGGAAAGCGGGGTTGTTTCCGGCGGCAACAAAAATATCAACTGTTTTTGTACTAAATTTATCATAGGGCGCCAGATTAGAGTGCTGGTTGCCAGTTATTTCTGGGACTTTTCCCCCAGATAAATAATAGTTTGGAACGTGCGGGTGCATCAGTGCAATTGCACAGTCATACAGTGTCATGTCAATGTACTGGCCCTGTTTTGATTTCTCACGCTCTAACAGGGCCATTAATATTGCCACGCAGGTGTATAAGCCAGTTCCCATATCAACGGCTGCAATTCCGACGCGTGTGGGGTCTTGGTCTTTACCACCATTCACCGACATCCAGCCTGCCATTGCTTGAATAATAGCATCGTAACCAGGAAACCCACCCATAGGTCCATCACTCCCAAAGCCTGATATACGACAATGAATTAAATTCGGGAATTTTTTTGATATTACATCATTATAGCCTAGACCCCACTTTTCCATTGTGCCGGGTTTATAGTTTTCTAGTAAAACATCAGCCTCTTCTAAGAGGCGCATTAATACATCTCTACCTTTTTGAATGCTTAGGTCTAAGCCGATAGACTTTTTATTTCGGTTTAGGCCAATAAAATATGAAGCATCACCCTCGTGAAAAGGGGGGCCCCAGTCACGTGTTTCATCTCCTTGTGGTGGCTCCACCTTGATTACTAAAGCACCATGATCTCCAAGTATCTGCGTGCAATAAGGCCCACCTAAAACTCTGGCGAGGTCCACAATTTTAACTCCTGCCATTGCCCCGGCGGAGAATTGTTTTTTATCATGAGGCATACGATTATATTCGTTGTTAATATAAAGGTTAATACAAATTTGAGCTTTATCTAGATTTTTTAATCTACAATAACTGTTAAACTAAAATATTTAACCGGCAAGCTTCTTCTTAAGCTCTTCTGCGTTAGGGGCTAAGTTATAGTCTTGGCTTAATTCGCCGTCACCAACCGGATGTTTTGCTGTAAAGAAACGAGCAGGACCACCAACCGCTCTTACTGTATGTGGTGTATTACGGGGTATATGTATTAATTCACCTGGTCCGATGTTTTTAACTTCTTCCCCTAACACCATGCGCAATTCTCCTTCTAAAACAAGAACAAACTGTTCTTCGTTAGGGTGAAAATGTGGTGGAGGTCCAATCTCATCTTCATAGGTCATTACACCTACTTTCATGAATTCTCCTACAACTGATGCTGCCATTCCTGGCGCTGTTTTATCCATTTTTGTTTTCATGTCATTTATATTGAAAAAAGGCATCTAAAACTCCCTAAATTTTGTTGTTAGAATGGGTTATTGGTACTTTTATTTAATCTTACCTATGTAATAATTTTTTAATTAAGCTTGATATAAGTTCTTTTATTGTTAATTAGCAAAAACACGTTCGGCAAAAGCCGGATAGGTTTCAGAAACTTCGTCTGCAACTAGCCCTCTAATTAATTCAATTGTAGCCATATTCGGCTTTGGGGTTTGGGGTATATTTATGGGTTTTTCATAAGTGAATCCAGTCATTTCATCTACCTCTTCAATAGTATGCCCAGGATGTATTGATTTTAAACAAAATGAACCTAATTTTTTGTTAA
Organism: Alphaproteobacteria bacterium; assembly: GCA_029243445.1. The sequence continues at coordinate 6,958 of JAQWSA010000021.1, read as the reverse complement.
AGGTAAAAACGCATCTACCAGTAACAAGGGCATAAGGGCCTCCAGGCCTATAGACGTTTTCAGCGCTTATCCCAGGTGCACTAATAAAATCAACTTTTGGAACCAACACTCTTGGTGAATGCTCTTCTCTAAAAAGAATAACCCTAGGAACCAAGAAATATAAATAGGCCGACCCAAAAGAGCCGGGAAAACGAGCTTTACTGCGTGGGTACTCACCAATCCCAACTAAATTAATATTTGCTCTACCGTCAATTTGTCCTCCCCCGAGAAAAAAAGCGTCAATTCGACCTTGTGCAGCACAGTCAAATAGTTCTGTACCACCATTGGTAAATGCATTATGTTTTTCACTGCCTAACATTGAAACGCGCAGCTTTCCTTTGCTTTTTGCGCGTGCAAGTAGTGCTGCGCTTCCCGGGATAGGTGAAGAGGCACCGATAGCTACATGGCCCAGACCCTCAAGCATGTCGGCAATTGTAGAAATTATTAACTCTTCTGGCTTAAATTGGATATTCATTCTTTAATATCTTTATCCATTACATATTGTGATAGGTAATTTTGGAAGCCATCCTCAGTCCTTGCCATGTCTATGTATAGTCTTAGATGTTCATCGTCGGCTGGATATGTACCAAATAAACCAACCGGCCAAGCTCCATTCTTAGCCAAAGCTAAAGCACTGATATATAAACTTGAAATTGTTCCCGCTGCCATATTGGTATCATTTAACAAGTTACCCTCATATAGGTTCTCATATGTTACAAGTGTGGTTTTCGATGCGTGAGCCATAACCATCATTTCGCGACGGACCCCTATCCATACATTTCCCTCGCTATCAGCGAGCGGTGCATGAACTAATGTTACGTCTGGGGTAATAGCTTTTACCATTACCAGTGGACTATCATCTTTATCAAAGGGATTATTTCCTATAATCCAGTCATCACGTTTTTTGAGTAAATCAGACCCAATGATACCTCTAACAGGCATATAAGGTATTCCTTTTTCTGCGGCCTGAAGTCCTGCATGGATGGCTGGGCAAGTGCCATCAATAATATTAATATCACCCTTATTAATGGCATCGGTGAATCTAGGTGCTTGTCCATACTCTCCAATGGTTACAGCTGCTGTTTCTACGGTAGATACACAACCAGAGCCAATTAACATATCACCTTGAAACCCTATTGATGGTACGCCTACTAGGTGAAGGTCACAAACTTTATGGTTTATCAAGGAACGCACTGCTTTCATTGCACAACCGCTATAGTCAGGGGCCAGTGCTAGCTTAGTTCCGTTATCAATAAGTTCAATAAGAGCATTTATATTATCAAGATGTAGTGACACTATTATTTTCCTGTTGTTGAGCCACAGCGCTATGACAAGTATGATATCATAAATAGATATGTCTCGAAGATAAAGGAGATGGATAAAATATGAATTTTGACCTACCTCATGAAATTAAATCAATTATTGAGACTACCAAGCATTTTGCTACGGTTGAAATTGTACCTAACATAAATGCGTTTGAAGCGTCAGGCCAGTTTCCTTATTCATTAATAAAAAAAATGGGCGAGGCAGGTTTCTTTGGGGCCGCTTTCCCTGAAGAACTTGGCGGGACAAATGCTGGTTTTCTGGCGATAGCGGCTATTTCTGAAGAAATATCACGTATTTCACCTGAATTTGGTTACGCTATGAATATGCAGGCAATGACATGTCCATTCACTATTTATAATTGGGGCACAGAAGAACAAATCTCACGTTATGTGCCGGATCTAATCTCTGGTAAAAAAATAGGAATGTTTGCTCTCTCTGAACCTGGTGGAGGATCAGATGCAGCCGGAGCTATGCAGACCAAGGCGATACGAGATGGGGATGTTTATAGGTTAAATGGCTCAAAGCAGTGGATAACTTTTGCTGATGTGTGTGATACGGGTATTTTATTTGCAAAAACTGATCCAAGTGCAGGTTATAGAGGCATAACAGCGTTCATAGTTGAGCCTAAAGTTTATCAAGGTTTTACAGCTAAACCTATTTCAATGTCTGGCTTATCTAATGTATTATGTTCCAATTCAGTATATTTAGATGATTTTGTTGTGCCTGTTATGAATCGTATAGGTAATGAGGGAGAGGGCTTTAAGATTGCTATGAATGCTCTTGAATATGGTCGACTTACTGTATCTGCACGTTCGGTGGGCTTAGCACAGGCCTGTTTTGAGCATTCAATAAACTACGCTAATGAGCGCGTTATACGAGGAAAGCCCATAGGTCATTACCAGATGATTCAACATCTTATCGCCGATATGGCAGTAAATATAGATGCAGCTCGTTTATTAGTAGAGCGTACTGGATCACTTATGGATCAAGGAAAAAAATCGTCCCGTGCTACTTCTAGAGCAAAGTATGCTGGTGTTAATGCGGCTAAGCATGCTGCAGCTTCCGCAGCGGAGATATTCGCCGGTTATGCTTTGGCAGATGAATATCCTATCAAGAAATTTACTGCCTATGTTAATATGCTAGCGGTAGGTGAGGGCACCCCAAATGTTCAACGCGTACTAATTGCAGAAGATGCACTTGGTACAAAGGATGCCAACAGGCACCCAATCCGTAATCGACTACGTAACTAGGAGATACTCATGACTGAAGAAAGTTTATCTGTAACTGATATTAGCGTTTTGGGCAGGCCTAATTCTTATATAGGTCGCAGTGTACCGCGTCCTAATGCAAGGCGACTTCTTTCGGGTCAGGGTCAATTTGTAGATGATTTAAAGCTACCTCGCATGCTTCATGTAGCGTTCGTGCGCTCTCCATATGCTAACGCACGTATTACCAATATTGATATTAGTGAAGCAGCTTCTAGTTCTGGAGTTGTAAGAGTAGTTGATGGCAAAGAACTACAAGATTTCTGTAGTCCCTGGGTTGGTGTTTTAACACACTTTAAAGGTTTAAAATCCCCCCCTCAACATGCAATTGCTGTTGAACGTGTTTGCTGGCAAGGAGAAGCTGTAGCTGCGGTTATAGCTGAAAGTCGCGCGGAGGCAGAAGATGCAGTAGCGCTAGTCGATGTTGCTTACGAAGAGTTTCCGGCAGTTGTTGATCCTGAGACTGCTATTGACCCATCCAGCCATGTGATACATCCCGAAATAGGAGATAATATTGCTTTTAAGAATGCAGTTGAAGCTGGTGACGTTGATGCTGCCTTTGCAGAAGCTGAATTAGTAGTTGAAGAAACATTTCAGTTTGAACGCCATACTGGAGTTACTTTAGAACCAAGGGTTATACTTTCTGACTATAGTAAAACAGAGGACCTATTAACTGTTAATATGTCTTTTCAAGCACCTCACATGATGCAACATATTTTCGCAGCCCATATAGGAGTGCCTGAAGGTAATATTAGGGTTATATGTAAGGATGTCGGTGGATCGTTTGGTATAAAGGTACATGTCTACGCTGATGAAATGGCTACTGTTGCTATATCAAAGATGTTGTGTCGACCAGTAAAATTTACTGCAGATAGGCTTGAGTCTTTTGTAACAGATATACATGCAAGACATCACCGAGTGCATGGACGAATGGCATTTTCCTCCCAGGGAGAAATTCTTGGGATTGAAATTGATGCTCTAACAGGAATTGGCCCTTACTCAATGTATCCACGGACCAGTGCGATGGAAGCAAATCAGGTGATAAATTTTACTGGAGGAACTTATAAACATAAAAACTATAGAGCTAAAACTACGGTTGTTTTTCAAAATAAAAACGTGATGTGTCAGTACCGTGCGGTGGGTCATCCAATTGCTTTTGCTGTCACGGAAGGCCTTTTGGAAAAAGGTGCTAGACAACTTGGAATAGACTCTTTGGATATACGACGCACTAACTTTATTCCCGATGATGCTTATCCCACCAAAGGAGCTAGTGGGATTATATTTGAGGCATTATCACATCAGAAATCTCTAGAAAAATTAATATCGATGATTGATTACGAGTCTATAAAAACTGAACGCGATAGCCTAAGAAAAGATGGTGTATATAGGGGTATTGGATTTGCTGCGATGATCGAACTGACTAACCCTGGGGCAAAGATGTATGGTATTGGAGGGGCACATATTTCATCACAGGATGGAGCTCAAGTGCGTTTAGACTCTGGTGGGTCAATTATTGTTCATACAAGCGTAACAGAACAAGGACAAGGCACCGATACGATCATTGCACAAATTGCTGCAACTGCTTTCGGAACTTCAATAGATAAAGTACGCGTGGTTACCGGTGATACTGATAACGTCCCGACAGGTGGAGGTACTTGGGGCTCTCGGGGAGCTGGCATTGGCGGAGAGGCCGTGCTTTTGGCTGCAAAGCAGCTGCGAACTAATGTAGTCGAGTTGGCAGGTGAGTTATTACAGGCTGATGCCACATCATTAGATATATTCAATAGTATAATTGTTGATAAAAAGACCGGCACTGAGCGTATGCCTTTAACTGAAGTGGCTCGTATTGGTTATTTTCGATCGGATTTAATACCTAAAACCTTTCAACCCGAACTTATGGCAACTAAACATTATTTGCCGAGGGAATATAATATAGCCTTTACCAACGGAATTCAGGCTTCTTATGTTGAGGTTGATCCTGAGACTGGTCTCGTAAAGTTATTAAACCATTGGGTGGTAGAAGACTGTGGTACCGTTATAAATCCATTGTTGGTTGATGAACAGGTACGTGGAGGAGTTATCCAAGGACTTGGGGGAGCTTTAATGGAAGAATGTGTCTATGATTCTGCCGGTAATATGACAAATGCTAATATGGCTGACTATCTAGTTCCAATGGCTAATGAGATGCCAGATATTGAGGTAGGTCACATAGAAACCCCTACTATGGATTCAGAATTAGGTGCTAAAGGAGCTGGAGAAGCGGGAACTGCGGGAGCACCAGCTGCAGTAATGAATGCTATTAATGATGCTTTAAGTCCATTTGATATAAGGATTAACCATCAGCCAATTACTCCACAAAGAATTCTTAAGGCATTAGGTAAGTACTAATATTTAGAACATATAAAAATTATTTTTCTGCGTTATTTAATAAATTTTTCTACTATTGGCCTTAGAAATTCTAGGATGAGTTAAAATGTCTTCAGTTGAAATTGTAAGTTCAAGCACTTGCCCTTTTGCTCAGCGCACCCGTATGGCTCTTCTAGAAAAAAACATTAGTTTTAATTTAGTTGAGATTGATCTTGATGATAAACCGAAGTGGTTTTTAAAAATATCTCCATATGGGAAAGTTCCGATCTTACGTCATAATGATAAAGTAATATTTGAATCTTCTGTTATAAATGAATATTTGGAGGATGTATTTCCTCAAAAACATTTATTGCCTGAAGATCCAGCGGCTAGGGCAGAAGCAAGAATCTGGATTGATTTTGCAAATGTTCGGTTTATTCCCCATGTTTATAAGCTGATGTTGGCGCAAGACTTAGTAAGACAAAAGAGTCATGAGGAAAAATTAATAAATGCCTTGCTAATGATTGAACATGAAGGACTGGGTAAGCTATCAGATGGGCCATATTGGCTAGGTGAAAAGGTCAGTCTTGTGGACTTAAGTTTCTTACCTCATTTGCAAAGATTATGTGTTTTGAAACATTATAGGGGTTTTGAAATTCCTGAGGAATGTATTTTGCTTAAATCTTGGTTACAGCTTATGCATCAACGACTATCTGTTCAGTCTATGTTGACTAGTGAGAAGACACTTATAGATAATTGGTCAAAATACGCTTTTAATACTAGTACTGGGACGACGGCTTCCGATATGCGCGAGTTATAAAAAGAGGAAAAATATAAATATACACTTAAATGTAAGTATTATTTAGTATTATATATTTTAGCAAACCTATATCATGCTTCTACTTATGAGATAATAATACGCAGAGATAGAAATGGGGAGTAATGGTACACATACATGAAATGCCGGAACACCTGGCCAATGCACTGATAAATCAGGAGTTGCCAACTTATGATACCACACCCTGGGTGGAAGTAAGAACGTTAGAAGATAGTAAAATTGCTATAATTAGTACAGCTGGCTTGCACCGGAGTGAAGATGCCCCTTTTGTTCCTGGGGCAGGAGACTACCGGGTAATTCCAGATGATGAGGATATGTCTAATCTTATGATGAGCCATCTCTCAACTAATTTTGACCGCACCGGGTTTTTTCAAGACGTTAATACGGCTTTTCCTATTGATAGGTTACACGACCTAAATGAAATGGGTGTTATAGGGTCGGTTGCATCACGACATTATTCATTCATGGGCGCGACCCCTCCCCATATGATGGAACCAGTTGCTAAGGATCTTGCAGAGTTACTGAAGCAGGATGGAGTTGATGCTGTCATTCTTGTACCGGTTTGACCCCAATGTACGCGCGCCGTGGGCGGGCTAGCACATGTTATTGAAGGTGAAGGTATTGCAACTACGCACATAAGTTTAATTCGTGAACACACTGAGCGAATGAAACCACCGCGAGCACTAGCTGTTAAGTTTGAGTTAGGTCGGCCGTTTGGTGCTCCAAACCAACCCGATTTTCAGCTTAGAGTTTTGCATGAGTGTCTTGGATTATTAGAATACGAATCGGGCCCAGTTTTACATGATTTCCTGGACCTTCCTCCTGGTAACGAAAGTGAAGAATTACAAGGTTGGGCATGTCCGGTAAACTTTGCGGCCCCTATGGAAGACATCAGTGATGCAGATTTAGTCTATCAGTCTCTTTCTCAGGAAACTAATCTATTGCGACCCTGGTATGATGAAGCGGTAAAGAATTTTAATCGCTCAGCTTTCGGTATTTCTGGTAAGACAACCGACGAGATAGTTAGATTTATTGCAGATCTTTTAGTTGCGCCGGAAAATCAGAAACCGCCTATAACGGGCGAGACACTTGGAACTGGTTTTAAACGCATGGCAGATGATCTTCGCTATTTTTATACTGAGGC
>JAQWSA010000020.1 GCA_029243445.1 Alphaproteobacteria bacterium | reverse complement strand
CAGACTTAAAACGTCGAGGACCAGATAAGTTACAAGCAATAACTCCTCCTAAAGTACCACCCTCATTACCATAAAGTCGTTCTAAGTTCATTGGTTCAAAAGCTAGCTGTTGTTGATTTACTGCAATGGCAGCTTCTATATCTGAAATAGGTGTTCCTGCTTCAGCTGTTAAAACTAGTTCATCTGGTTCATAAAGTACTATACCATTTAACTGTGATAATTCTAAGGTATGGCCGATCACACGGTTTCCTTCATCACCATATTCACCTAAAATAGGCCTACCCAGATTATGTTTTGTATTAGTTCCTGCAATATCTAGTGGCAGCTCATCACCTAAAGACCATTCAATGATTTCTACAACCTGATCGGGGTTTTCTGGTTTTAAAACCTTCGTCATCTGTTCTAAAACCGTGGTAAATTAGGGAATGGTAATTTTCCGCGATTTATATGCATACGCCCGAGTTCTGCACATCTATGTAACGTAGGAAATACTTTACCAGGATTAAGAATCTGTTGTGGATCAAAAGCACATTTAACACGCTGTTGCTGATTTAAATCAATTTCAGAAAACATTTCTCCCATCAAATCGCGCTTCTCAACACCAACACCATGCTCTCCTGTTAGAACACCTCCTACTTCTACACATAATCTGAGAATATCTGCTCCAAAACTTTCCGCACGATCTAGTTCTCCAGGTATATTAGCATCATACATTATTAGTGGATGTAAATTTCCGTCACCAGCATGAAATACATTAGCTACCCGCAAATCATATTTCTTTGACATAACATTCATACTTTCAAGTACATAAGGCAATTTATTACGTGGTATGGTTCCGTCCATGCAATAGTAATCAGGGGTCATACGACCAATCGCCGGAAATGCTGCTTTACGGCCGGCCCAAAAATTTTCTCTTTCTATTTCGTTTTCACTAACTCTTACCGAAACAGCACCAAGTGCCTCAGCTATTGAAGATACTTTTTCAATGAGATAGTCTACCTCCTCAGGTGGACCGTCCAGTTCGACTAAAAGTAAAGCGCCCACATCAACAGGATAACCAACTTTAACGAAAGCTTCTGCGGCTGCGATAGCTGGTCCGTCCATCATCTCCATACCGCCAGGGATAATTCCAGCACTAATTATGTTAGCAACGCATTTCCCCCCGGCCTCAGAGCTATTAAAACCAATCATAAGTGCAGTTGCAGCAGTTGGCTTTGGCAGAATTCTAACAGTTACCTCAGTAATCACCCCCAACAACCCTTCTGAACCTGTCATCAACCCCAAAAGATCATAGCCTTCGCTATCCATATGCTTTCCACCTAAACGAAGAATTTCTCCATCCGTAAGAACAATTTCAAGTCCCAGTATATTATTTGTTGTAAGACCATATTTAAGGCAATGAACACCACCAGAATTTTCCGCTACATTTCCTCCGATTGTACAGGCGATCTGGCTGGATGGATCTGGTGCATAATAAAACCCATTACTTTCAACTGCTTTTGATATGGCAAGGTTTGTTACACCTGGTTGAACTCGCGCACATCTATTATCGTAGTCAACCTCAAGTACTCGATTAAATTTACCAAGGCCAAGAGTAATACCGTCTGCTAAGGGTAGCGCTCCACCAGAAAGGGACGTACCAGCTCCTCTAGGAACTATTTTAACATTATTCTCATGGCAATAAGATAAAACCTTACTAATTTGCTCAACTGTTTCAGGTAATACCACAATCAATGGTAATTGTTTGTATGCTGTTAAGCCATCGGATTCATAAACAGCTAATTTCTTTTTTTCTTCTATAACATTATTTTTATTAACTATCCCATTCATAGCGACAATTATTTCATCACGCTTTGCGAGGGTAGTTTGATCCGGATCAGGCATTTTCATTGGCTTGAACCCCTATCTAAATTGCTTACACCAGAGCAAACTTATTATAGACAAAAAAGATAATAAAAAACCGCGCGAATTGCGCGGCTATTAAATGACAGTAAAATTTCAATGATCTAACTTTTCAGATCAGCCCTGACGAGCCTTAAATCGCGGATTTCTCTTATTAATAACGTAAAGACGCCCCCGCCGTTTTACAACTTGGCAGTGCCTATCGCGTTTCTTAAGAGTTTTTAAAGAACTAGCGACTTTCATAAATCTCACCTTCACCTGTGCTTACACAAATTACTATAATCAGCCGTGGCAACCTACAAAGACGTTGTAAGTCTGTCAACCAATGCTTTTACTATAAATCAATTCTATTTCTATGGTTTGACAGCATTATTTTACGAGAGCATTCTAAAAACAAATTATATTTCTCAAAATAATAGTTGAAGCTGTTTATTTTTTTAAGATTGGTAAACCTATTAATAACCCCTTAAATAAGGCAAGCTTATACATGAGAATAAAAAAACAACCTAAACTTCAAAACCAGAAAATACCCGTAATTGACGTAGGTGCATTCATAGGTGGTGATCTCAGTCAACTGGAAGAGCTCGCCAGCCAGGTAAGACAAGCTCAAGAAAAAGTTGGATACTATTATTTAGTTGGCCACGGTGTAAATTCTGACCTCATCAAGCGTACTTTTGAAGTTATTGCACAGTTTTTTAATTTACCCGAAAATGAAAAAAATTCATTAAAAATTAACGAACATCAAATTGGGTACATACCACCAAAATCAAGTCTATTAAAAACATCAGGCATTGAAAACAATACTAAACTTGACACTAATGAAGCATTTCAGCTAATGCGGGATCGCTTTCCTCATGACAAGAAAGTTACTAATGGTGTTCGCTTTAATGGCCTAAACCAATGGCCGTCAGATGAGTTATTACCTAACTTTCGCAGTGTAATGGCAGAATATCATGAAAATATGAGTCAACTCGGCTGGTGTATGCTTCCTATATACTCTGTAGCCCTTGAGCTCGAAAAAAATCATTTATATCAGTATTTTAGAGATCCTCACTTCATTAATCGTAATGCACATTACACACCTAGTTATGGTGAAAACAATCAGTTTGGTCTGGCCGCACATTCAGATCATGGATTTATTACTTTTTTACCTCTTTCTAGTGAACCAGGATTGGAGGTTAAAACACAAAGCGGCGATTGGATGGCTGTTCCTCATCTTCATAACGCAATGTTTATTAATACTGGAGAGTTTTTAAGTCGCTGGACAAATGGAAGGTTTATTGCCACTCCCCATAGGGTGGTAATTCCTAAAGCTCATCGTTACGCTATAACGTTTTTTTATAATCCAAGTGATGAGACCATTAATAAAGTTTTTCCAAGCTGCGTGAATAATAAGGGTAAATTGCTTTACGAACCAACAACATTTCTACAATACTTAAAAGAATACGCTGAAGGGAATTATCTTCATCAAGCAGAGTTTGCGAAGCGTCAAAACGCCGCTAGTTATAAGGAAGCATCAAGACTTCCAGATAAGTAAGTTATAGGGTAAATAATCTTATGTTATTATTAACAATTTTGAATATTCAGGGGTATACAGGTTGAGCGATACATCAAACCCACAATTTTGGAGTATGCGCCTAGGTAGCCACCCCCAACGGGAGGACGTATCCTTTGATTTGGATTCTGTTTTATCATCAGTAGTTTCTCTTAGAGCAACTATACCCGAAGACGCCTATACCGCTCCACTGCTAGGAACAGAACGTGAAGGGCAAGGGGTAGTAATTGATGATAGTGGTACAGTACTAACAATAGGCTATTTAGTTACAGAAGCAGAAGAGATTTGGCTTGTTGGTAACAATGCTAAAGCCCTACCAGCACATGTTGTAGCTTACGATCAAGAAACTGGATTGGGATTAGTTCAGGCTCTAGGAAATCTTGAACTACCTGCAGCTGAACTTGGAGAGTCTTTCCCCGTTGCAGTTGGAGAACCTATTATTATGGCTGGTCAGGGGGGAACCGAAGAAGCAGTAAACGCTCAAGTAGTTTCTGTTAGAGAATTTGCTGGCTCATGGGAATACCTTATTGATGACGCTATATTTACTATTCCAGCTCATTCAAAATGGAGCGGTGCTGCAGCCTTTAACCGGCTAGGCCAACTTATAGGTATTGGTTCGCTGTATATTCAACAAGTAATACCAGGAGAAGAACAAATAGACGGAAATATGATTGTACCAATCGATATTTTAAAACCTATTTACGATGATCTAATAAAATTAGGGCGACCAGGTAAGCCTCCTAGGCCATGGCTGGGAATGACCACAGCTGAGGCCGATGACAAACTAGTCGTAGCTGGTTTATCCAAGCGAGGTCCAGCAATGCGAGCTGGAGTTGACCTCGGGGATGTGATAGTTGGTATTGCCGGGGAACCAGTTAAAAGTCTACCAACTATGTTCCGTAAAATATGGGCCTTAGGAAGTGCTGGTGTAACAGTTCCACTCACGCTAGAACGTGATGGCCAAACTATGTCTATTTCCATCGACAGCAGTGCTCGACAGGAGTATTTAAAGAAGCCAAGTATAAATTAGCAACAAAACAATTTTACTAACAGTTGATTAGATATGGTCAATCAAACTAAAGTTGGTTGTATTTTGTTCCCTTTACGGCGCAATATTAGCCTAGAATAAAATAATCGCAATCACAAACGGTGATAAACGAAATTAACAAAGAGGAGAGATTTATGAAATTTTCATCAATCATGGGGGCTGTAATAGCTGTGACGGCATTTTTTGTCGTCGGGGCTGCGCAAGCTTCTACACTAGATGACGTAAAATCGGCTGGTAACCTTAAATGTGGTATTAATACAGGTCTTCCTGGTTTTGCATTTACAGATGACAAAGGAAATTGGAAGGGTTTTGACGTAGCTTTTTGTCGTGCTTTGGCAGCAGCTGTATTAGGAAATCCTGATAAGGTAAAATACGTTAACCTCACAGGTAAAACGCGTTTTCCAGCACTTGCATCGGGCGAGATCGACGTTCTATCCAGAAATACTACATGGACATTTTCACGAGATGTTGATCTAGGGTTTACGTTCCTAGGGGTTAGTTATTATGATGGACAAGGGTTTATTGGTCGTAAATCATTGGGCATTAAAAGTGCTAAGGAACTGAATGGTGCATCTGTGTGTATCCAAACTGGAACGACAACAGAATTAAATCTTGCTGATTTTTTCCGTTCAAACAATATGAAATACGAGCCTGTGCCAATCGAAACAAACTCAGAAGCACGAGCGGGATATTTGGCAGAAAGATGCGATGTTTATACAACTGATGCATCAGGTCTTGCAGCTACAAAGAGTACCTTCGAAGATGCTGATAAGCATATGGTGTTTCCAGAAATAGTGTCAAAAGAACCTCTCGGACCATTAGTACGTCAAGGTGATGACCAATGGGCTGATGTTGCTCGCTGGACTTTAAATGCACTAATCGTTGCGGAAGAACTGGGAGTTACCAAAGACAATGTACAAACTATGGCTAAGGGAACCAAAAATCCAGAAATCAACCGTATGCTAGGAACAGAAGGCTCAATGGGTAAAATGTTGGGTCTTGATGCAGATTGGGCGGTTCGCGCTATAGCCGCTGGAGGTAATTACGCAGAGATATTTGAAAAATATCTTGGAACTAATACTCCGTTAGGTCTTTCTAGAGGCTTAAATGCTCTGTATAAAGATGGAGGTATTCTTTACGCTCCACCAATACGTTAAAAATCTAATGTTCTTCGCCCGGATTGATGTTAATCCGGGCGAAGAACATACTTAACAAGAGATTCAAAGGTCATAGATTGACCCAGATTAATGGGACCAAGACTTTTTTTGGAATAATTACCAGACGCTTTTGGGGTGAAGAACGCACCCGAGGAATTATCTTGCAGATATTGCTTGTGTTTGGATTAGTATTATTTTTTGCTTTTATCATATCAAATACAGTAACAAACCTTAAAAATGCTGGTTTGGCCTCAGGTTATGGATTTCTGGGAGACACTGCTTCCTTTGATATAAATCAACGATTAATTGAATACTCATCAACATCATCTTATGGCCGCGCAATAGTTGTAGGCGGATTAAATACTATTGTTGTAGCTGTAATGGGAATTTTAGCAGCTACCCTAATAGGATTTTTAGCCGGTATACTGCGGCTTTCAGATAATTTTTTGATAAGTCGACTTATAACTATGTATGTAGAGTTTGTAAGAAATGTTCCTGTACTTTTACAAATCATATTTTGGTGGATAATTCTAATTTCTTTACCAAAGGTAAGATCTAGTCTTTCTATTGGAGATTCTGTTTTCTTAAATAATCGTGGTGTTAGATTGCCATCACTTATTTTCGAAAATAATTCGGTATACGTAGTAGTTGGAATAATTATTAGCTTTCTTTTAGCTTATGTTCTTAGATTATGGGCAAAGAAGAGACAGAGAGATACGGGAAAATCATTTTCCTTAGGTATTTCATCCCTAGGAATAGTAATTTTTATTCCTCTATTAATATATTTTATAGCTGGACAGCCAATTGAATTCGACAACCCGACACGCGGACGCTTCAACTTAACTGGAGGTTTTAATGTAACGCCTGAGCTGGTAGCTTTATGGTTAGCTTTATCAACTTATACTGCGGCTTTTATATCTGAAATTGTTCGTGCAGGTATATTATCCGTTTCAAAAGGACAAAAAGAGGCTGCAAGTGCGCTGGGATTAAGACCCGGTTTAACTATGCGAAAAATTATATTACCACAAGCACTCAGGGTTATTATTCCACCGCTTACAAGCCAATACTTAAACCTAGCTAAAAATTCTTCATTAGCCGTAGCAATAGGGTATCAAGACATAGTCTCAATAGGAGATACAGTATTAAACCAGAGCGGCCAAGCTTTAGAGGTTATATCTATATTTATGGTTTTTTATCTCTCGCTTAGTCTGATGACTTCTGCACTTATGAATTGGTATAATAAGAGAATTGAGTTGGTTGAGCGATGAGTTTAAATACCTCCATATCGACAAACGAACTTAATAAAAATGCTAAACCACCACCGCCCAATACTGTTGGGTTAATAGGCTGGATACGTAAGAACTTATTTAGTAACTTAACAAGCACTCTTCTCACATTTATCTCTTTTTATATACTTTATTTGATACTCCCACCCTTATTTAATTGGGCCATTTTCGACGCAGACTTTACAGGAAGTATAGGAAAAGAGTGTAATTCTGAAGGAGCTTGTTGGGCATGGGTTGATCAAAGAATAAATCAGTTTTTATATGGGTTTTATCCTGCCGATTCTTATTGGCGTGTTAATCTCGCACTTTTTCTGCTAGCGCCTGCTTTAGCCTATTTACTATTTGAAAACCTTCCCTTTAATCGATATGGACGTTGGTTTTCTTTATTATATCCGGTATTAGCTGCCGTTTTATTACTTGGAGGTTTTGGACTGCAGGAAGTAACCACCGATAAGTTTGGTGGATTTATGCTGAATCTTGTTGCAGGATTAGCAGGAATAGTTTTATCTCTGCCTATTGGTATTCTTCTTGCCCTCGGTCGACGCTCAAAGCTGCCGTTAATTAAATTATTCTGTATAATTTTTATCGAATTAATACGAGGGGTTCCACTCATAACATTGCTGTTTGTTGCAGTAATAATCGTTCAACTTTTTCTACCGCCTCAGGTGTCATTAGATCAACTATTTAGAGTTATGATTATGATAACAATTTTTGCTTCAGCGTATATGGCAGAAGTAATTAGAGGAGGACTACAGGCAATCCCTAATGGGCAATATGAAGCAGCTCAGGCAATGGGTCTAAAATATTGGCAATCCATGCGAGTGATTGTCCTACCTCAAGCTTTGAAAATATCTATACCTGGAATTGTTAATACCTTTATTGGATTATTCAAAGATACAACTTTAGTAATTATAATTGGACTATTTGATATTCTAGGTCAGGCACGTCTCTTGCAAACTAATCCAAATTGGATGGGTAAAGTTGATCATGAAACATTTTTATTTGCAGCACTCTTCTTTTTTGTGATTTGTTTTTCAATATCTCGTTACTCAATTAACTTAGAGAAACGTCTTGATACAACAAATAAATAAATTGTGATGCGCGTAAACTTTAGAAAGAACCTCAATGATGGATAGAGCCGCTGTAATTGAAATTGATTCATTAAACAAATGGTTCGGTAACTTTCACGTGCTAAAAGATATTAATCTATCGGTAGCTCAAGGTGAAAGAATAGTTGTTTGTGGTCCTTCTGGTAGCGGGAAGTCAACTCTTATACGTTGTATAAACCGCCTGGAAGAACATCAAGAAGGCAA
>JAQWSA010000019.1 GCA_029243445.1 Alphaproteobacteria bacterium | reverse complement strand
TTCATTATTAAATACCGCCGTAGCATAAATATTTGATCTCAAGGTAATCATCCAGACCGTAGTGTGAACCTTCGAGACCTATACCTGATTCTTTAACTCCACCAAATGGCGCTACTTCCGTAGAAATAAGCCCCGTGTTTATACCAACAATCCCAGATTCTAGCTCTTCTGCAACTTTCCAAATTCGATTAACATCTCTGGCATAAAAATATGCAGCTAATCCAAATTCAGTGTCATTAGCTAGTTTTATTCCTTCATCATCAGTGTGAAATCTATATATTGGCGCTAATGGCCCAAATGTCTCTTCTCGGGTGACTTCCATTGTAGGTGTTACATCTACTAATAACGTGGGCTGAAAAAATGTACCTCCCATTGAATGGCGATCACCTCCAACTACTATTTTTGCACCTTTAGAAACAGCATCTGTAATATGTTGTTCTACTTTTTCAACTGCGGCCATATCAATTAAGGGACCCTGAGTAACACCATCGTCTAATCCGTTGCCTACCTTAAGGTTTTTAACTGCATCAGCTAGTTTTTCTGTAAATTCTTCATATATACCGTCTTGAGCTAGAATACGGTTGGCACAGACGCAAGTTTGACCAGTATTGCGATATTTGGATGCCATTGCCCCCTCAACGGCTTCGTCAAGGTCTGCGTCATCAAAAACTAGAAAAGGTGCGTTACCACCAAGTTCCATGGATACCTTTTTAATAGTACCAGCACATTGTTCAATTAGTTTTCTGCCTACTTCTGTAGAACCGGTAAAAGTAAGTTTTCGAACAATTGGGTTTGAGGTTAACTCCCCACCAATATCTGAAGATCCGCCGGTTACAACACTAAGAACACCTGGTGGAACTCCCGCTCTTTCTGCTAATTCGGCCATAGCCAGTGCAGAATATGGTGTCGAAGTAGCTGGTTTGACCACCATAGAACAGCCTGCAGCAAGCGCCGGCCCCGCTTTTCGCGTTATCATAGCGGAGGGAAAATTCCATGGAGTAATTGCTGCACAAACCCCTATTGGCTCCTTAAGCACTACTATACGTTTATCGCGCTGGTGACCTGGAATTGTATCTCCGTAAACTCGTTTTCCTTCTTCTGCAAACCACTCTATAAAAGATGCAGCATATAAGATTTCTCCGCGGGATTCGTTTAGTGGTTTTCCTTGTTCAATTGTCATCAAGATAGCAAGATCTTCTTGGTTCTCCATCATCAAATTATACCAATTTCGTAATATAGCAGAGCGTTCTTTACCAGTTAATTGCCGCCACTTTCTTTGCGCTTTCTCAGCACCTTCTATAGCACGCCTTGTTTCTTCAGAGCCCAATTTAGGTATGGTACCTATTATCGAGTTATCGACTGGATTAGTTACATCAATAGTATTTCCATCGTCAGCATCTATCCAATCTCCATTCACATAACATTGTTGGCGAAAAAGTTTATTGTCGCTTAATTGCATATCGCTTCTCCCAAAATTTTAAAATCCAATAACTGTTTATCACCGATATCAATAACACCTATTCTAACTTTGCTTGTATAAAGGTTTTCCTCTTTCCCTAAATTTAAAAGTTTTGGTGTTGATTATAAACTAATTAAGTTATTTATATTGTTGATTGCTGAGCCTTAGCCTCCTGGCGGCGTGAATGTAAAATTGGTTCAGTATAACCATTCGGCTGTTCACGACCCTTGAACACTAAATCACAAGCTGCTTGAAAAGCTATATTATTATCAAAGTTAGGAGACATTGGACTATAAAGAGGGTCATTAGCATTTTGTTTATCAACAACTGCAGCCATACGCTGAAATGTCTCTGCTACCTGTTCTTCACTACAAATACCATGGCGTAACCAATTGGCTATATGTTGGCTTGAAATTCTTAATGTGGCACGATCTTCCATCAAGCCTATATTATTAATATCGGGAACTTTAGAACAGCCAACTCCCTGATCAATCCAACGTACTACATAACCAAGAATTCCTTGGGCATTATTATCAAGTTCTTGTTGTATTTCATTATCAGGCCAATTTGGACGCTCAGATAATGGAATTGTAAGTATGTTATCAAGACTGGCTTGAGTTCTCGTATTAAGTTCCTTTTGAAGCTCTGCCACATCGACTTGATGATAGTGGGTGGCATGTAATGTAGCTGCCGTAGGAGAGGGTACCCAGGCTGTATTAGCTCCTGACTGGGGGTGACCAATTTTAGTAATCAGCATATCAGCCATCAAATCTGGCATGGCCCACATACCTTTACCAATCTGAGCACGACCTGGAAGGCCACATTTTAGGCCCATATCTACATTCCAATCCTCATAGGTTTGTATCCAAACAGCAGACTTCATATCTGCTTTTCTGATCATTGGCCCTGCTTCCATAGCCGTATGCATCTCATCACCAGTACGATCAAGAAATCCTGTATTAATAAAAAATACTCGGTCTTTAGCCGCTCTAATACATTCTTTTAAATTAACGGTTGTTCGCCTCTCCTCATCCATAATCCCAATCTTAAGAGTAAAAAGCTCTAGGCCAAGCGCCTCTTCAATTCTTGTAAACATATGATTGGTAAACTCAACTTCTTCCGGTCCATGCATCTTTGGTTTAACAATATATACCGAACCAGATCTGCTATTCTTACCTCTCTTGAGATCGTGTATAGCGATCATAGAAGTAATCATGGCATCAAGAATACCTTCATAAACTTCATTACCTTCTTTATCTAAAATAGCTGGATTAGTCATAAGATGACCTACATTACGAATTAGCATTAGACTACGCCCCTGTAATACAAGTTCTAATCCATCAGAGGAAATATAGGCACGATCTGAGTTTAACGAACGCTGGACAGTTTGATCCCCCTTAATAAAAGTCTCTGATAAATCCCCCCGCATTAAGCCTAACCAATTTCGATACGCAATAACCTTATCTTCTGCATCAACAGTTGCAACAGAGTCTTCACAATCCATAATTGTAGTTATTGCTGATTCTACAATAACATCACTAACCCCGGCAGGATCATCTTTACCAATCACATGATTTCTATTAATTGAAATTTCAAAATGAAGATTATTATTTTTTAATAAAATAGATTTAGGAGATTCTAATTCCCCTTCATAACCAATAAATTTTTCAGGTTCGGATAGGTGACTAATTACACCATCATTTAATTGTACAAGTAGTTGATTATTCTTAATGCTGTAAGACACTGCATTATGATGAGTACCATTTACAAGCGGTGCTGATGAATCAAGAAAATCTCTAGCAAACTTAATTACAGCAGCTCCACGTACTTCGTTATAAACACTGGTGCGCTCAGCCCCATCTAACTCAGGTATAGCGTCAGTTCCGTAAAGTGCGTCATATAAACTTCCCCAGCGTGCGTTAGCTGCATTAAGCGAATAGCGTGCATTTGTGACCGGGACTACCAGTTGTGGCCCAGCTATTGCAGAAATCTCAGTATCAACGTTAGTCGTTGATACTATAAAATCTTCACCTTCAGGTACTAAATAACCAATCTCCTTCAAGAAATCCTTGTAAGACGAAAGGTCGGATGCTTGATCACGATGTTCTTTATACCAGGCATCAATTTTTATTTGTAATTCATCCCGTTTAGCCAATAAACTTCTATTTATCGGTGTCAGGTCATTAACAATTTCTTCAAAACCATACCAAAAATCCTGAGATGAAATATCTGTTCCCGGTAAAGCGAAATCATTAATAAAATCATATAGTTCTTTATCAACTCTGAGTGAGCCAGCCTCAATCCGGTCTGTCATTATATTTATCCCTATTTTTATTTATTCTAACTAGACGAACTTATATTTTGTACTTTTTACCATTTATATTGCGTTCTTATTTTTTATTTATAATTCCAAAATACTATAAATAATACTAACTTTATTTTTTTTAAACCACCACACCTGGGTTCATTATACCATCTGGATCGAGACGGCTTTTAGCGTCCCTAAGTACCTGACCAAATAATTTTGGTCGCTGTTCCTCATACCACTTTTGATGATCTCGTCCTACTGCATGATGATGGGTTATAGTACCACCATTTTTAATAAGAGCTTCAGACGCTGCATGTTTTATTGCCTTCCACTGTTCAAGCATACCTCCTGGATTCCCTGGGCAATGGAATGCGAAATAGGGCGCCGGCCCATCAGGATAAGCATGGCTAAATCTGCATGAAATAACACCATCTTGTCCTGTAACATCTCTTATTGCTTCTTGAGTAGCATCTTTAATTGCCCAATAAAATTCTTCAAATCTATCCCAAGTTATCGCTGTCTCAAAAGTATCAGAAATAATTCCACGGGGTGTTAAATTCTCACGATTATAAGGCATACGAATAAATGCATCTCTCCAAGCACCTACCGCACCCTTCAAATTTGTATCTGGGTTTTCTTGCCAATCAACATCTACTATTCCTCCGTGATCAAGACAACATTGCTCAGCTCTTACCATCCATGGTTCAACTGAATGATCTGATGATTCAAATGAAACAATCATTAATGTGTATATTCCATCTCCAGCACCATTTACTTGTAATTCCGTACCATCAACAATCCTTACATTTGCTGGAAACAAACCCGACTGGGAGATAGAACGTACAGCAAGAGCTGCATCAAAAAAATTAGTAAAACGAAACCCAGCAGTTAATTTAAAAACAGGGCGACTCTGCAAGCGAACCCATGCCTCAGTTATAATACCCAAAGATCCTTCAGTACCCATAATAAACCTATCGGGACTAGGCCCAGAACCAGATCCTGGTAATCGACGAGATTCAAAACATCCAGAAGG
>JAQWSA010000018.1 GCA_029243445.1 Alphaproteobacteria bacterium | reverse complement strand
CTGTACTTGGTTTTTGATTTAATTACAAATAATCCCAGAAAGACTTATCGATGGATATTTTGCTCAATGAAACACAAACATTACTGAAAGATACTGCTGAGAAATTTATTGAAAGAGATTACTCCTTTGGTGTGCGCCGCTCCGTATCGAGTTCGGAGGAAGGGTTTAGCAGGGTTATATGGAATAAGTTTGCTGAACTGGGTTGGATTGGACTTTCTATGCCGGAAAAGTATGGAGGTTGGGGCGGAAATTTAGTGGATTTTTCTGTTCTTTTTGAAGAAATTGGTCGTGGTTTGATTGTTGAGCCATTTCTATCTACATCTCTATTGGGAGGGAGCTTAATAAATTATAATGGATCTGAGAACCAGAAAAAATCAATAATACCTGATCTTGTAAACGGACAATTACTTGTAGCTTTTGCCTTTACGGAACGTCATTCTCGTTACAATTTAGCAGATATTGAAACAACCGCCAGTAAGATAGACGAGGGATATGTTCTTAATGGTAGTAAGAGTATAGTCATACATGGGTCTACAGCAGATAAGCTTATTGTTTCGGCTCGAATATCAGGTAAAAGTCGCGACCAACTAGGTATTTCATTATTTATTGTTGAAGCTAATGCTGAGGGTATTAAGCGGCGAAGCTATAAGATGGTCGATGGTCTAAGTGGAGCTGAAATTATACTAGAAAATGTTTTGGTCTCTCATGAAAATGTAATGGGTGAACCTGGTCTAGCGTACCCTTTTATTGAACAAGTTATTGATGAGGCGTGTATAGCTATTTGCGCTGAATCGGTTGGTCTTATGTCTGAATTAGTAAGGACTACTGTTGATTACCTTAAAACACGTGAACAGTTTGGAAGCAAAATTGGGAGTTTTCAAGTACTACAGCATCGTGCTGTTGACATGTTTAATTCACTCGAGCTGTCTAGAGCGTTAGTTTATCGGTCGGCAGAAACCATCTCTAATGTTGATAATGCAAAAAATAGAGCACGAGCAGCTTCAGCAGCTAAGGTTCAGATAGGTCGCTCCGGTAAACTAATTGGCCAGCAAGCCATTCAACTTCATGGTGGAATGGGAATGACAGACGAACTTTCAGTTAGCCACTACTTCAAGCGTTTGACAATGTTAGGAACACTATTTGGTGATACGGACCATCATTTGAAGCGTTTTGTTCAGCTGGGTGAAAACTAATTAAGTTCAAATTATTGAAGACAACCATGTAACATGACCCATTTTGCGTCCTGCTCTTATATTAGATTTTCCATATATATGTAGGTGTGCAGTCGGGTCTAGTAAATAATTCTGCCAATCATTTATATCATCACCAATTAAGTTTTTCATTGTGGCGTTCGCATTACGTTTAATGGAGCCTAAGGGCAAGCCGCAAAGGGCTCTTATTAATAAATCAAATTGGCTAATTACACAGGCATCTAATGTCCAATGTCCAGAGTTATGAGGCCGTGGGGCTATTTCATTTACTAATAATCCACCATCTTTTGTAAGAAACATTTCCACCGCCAGTAGACCAATTATATCTAGACTTTCAATAAGACGACGCGATATTTGTACTGCGCTATCTACTTGCTCGGGTGTAATTGGAGCCGGAGCTATAGTTTTATCAAGAATATGATTTTTATGTATATTTTGAACAGGGATATAACTTACTATATCACCATTAGCACCCCTGCCTGCAATAACAGAAATCTCTCTTTCAAAGTCAACAAAACCTTCTAGTATGGCTCCATTTGTAGTTTTACATGCACCAGATAAATTCCAGGCTTCTTTTGTTTCTGATTCTTTTTCGATGCGAACCTGGCCTTTGCCGTCGTAACCCATGCGCGCTGTCTTTAGGATTGATGGGGTGCCTAATTCAGCTAGCATACTATTTAGATCTACTGCAGTTTTTACTGACCTATAAGGTGCTACTTGGATATCCAAATCAGAAATAAAATTCTTTTCTTTAACCCTGTCTTGGGAAATAGATAATGTATGACTGTTAGGTCTAACTTCTAAAATTGATTCTAAATATTTGTAGCTAGATAGCGGAATGTTTTCAAATTCGAGGGTTACTATATCTACTTTTTTAGCAAAACCTTTCAGTGCATCAGTATCTTCAAAAGAAGCGATTGTTTTATTATGAGCTATTTGTGCAGCGGGTTCATCTGATGATTGACAGAAAATATGATATTGGTAGCCTAGGCGAGCAGCTGCCAAGGCGGTCATTCGACCTAGTTGCCCCCCTCCTAAAATACCAATTGTTGACCCTTGTGGTAGGGCTGTGGTTTTTATTTTTACTGACATTCTATATGTTTTCTATTGGAGAATCTGCGACACTATTTGTTTGTTTCTTGCGCCAATTATCTAAGGCTTTTGAAACATCAGTATTATCAATTGCAATAATTGAAGCAGCTAACAGAGCGGCATTTATAGCACCAGGTTTTCCAATTGACAGAGTGCCGACCGGAACACCTGCAGGCATTTGTACTATTGATAATAGACTATCCATTCCACGCAACGCTTTGCTTTCTACAGGCACACCAAGTACCGGTAATGACGTCATGGAAGCTGTCATTCCTGGTAAATGCGCTGCTCCGCCAGCACCAGCAATAATGACCTTTAGTTTTCGGGAACGGGCAGTTTTAGCATAATCGGCAAGGCGGTCAGGGGTTCTATGAGCAGATACGATTTTTACCTCGTGATTAATCCCCAGTGCATTAAGTGTCTCTGAAGTGTGACTCATAGTTTGCCAGTCTGACTGGCTACCCATTATAATACCTATTATTGGGCTTGCCATTATTTACGTCTCCAAGTAGCCATTGTATTTGATCGGAAGCTTGCAATTATAGCTGGGTTAGTAATCTGTGCAAGCGGTGTTTATATAACTCTATTAACTTTATTTATATCAAAGAAAGTAGACCTAATAAACTACAGCTCTATGATAATAGAAAATTAGATGGGTCTAAAATAACAACTAACAATATGTTTGGCATTATTACTCTAAAACATTATTTTTCTTTTCAAGCAATTATATTAGGAAATAGTAGGTTCTCTAAATGTGAAATACTATCTCTCAATACTAATTTACGCTTTTTTAATCGCTGTAAATGTAGTTGGTCGAAAGTTGGATCTTGGGTGATTCGGGTAATGGTATCGTCTAGGTCAAGGTGCTCGCTTTTAAGCGTTTTTAGTCGCTGTAATAGTTGTTCTTTATTAGCTGTTTTTTCGGTTGTCACTTTTAATCCCATTGATCAAGTGTTTTACCGTACGCGCGTCATCTGAAGTTACTTTATAAGAATTTTATTATTAAAAGCGGATTCCTACTGTAACTGGCAATATTATATTACATGGATAAGAAAATAAAACGATTTTTTTCTCAAAAACATACCTATATACGAATCATATAAATCTGAATTATGATTTTTGTGCCTTGATAAAAAAATAAACAGGATAGTAATGAAATCTAATTTTGACGAACTCAAAAAAATTCATGCAGACCTTGAATATCAACTAGGAAAAGAAGTGCATCGTCCAAATCCAGATCATATTATTATGACAAAAATAAAACGTGAAAAACTGAAAGTTAAAGATGCTATAGCCACTATCGATAGTTCCTAAAATATACAATTATTCAACGCTAAATAATGAACTAAAGCTATAAAGTTTTATATCTTTAATTAGGAAAATATTATTTTAAGTAAGTAATTTTCTGGCCTGTTCACGCAGAATAAACTTCTGTATTTTACCTGTCGAGGTTTTGGGTAGGTTACCAAATATAATTTTGTGAGGTATTTTGTAATTTGCCAGGTTTTCGCGGCAGTGATTTATTAACTCTTCTTCTTTTGTGTTAGCTCCAGCATTTAGCTCAATAAAAGCACAAGGAGTTTCTCCCCATTTTTCATCAGGTTTAGCAACTACAGCAACAAGCGATACTGAAGCATGTTTATAGAGTGCATCTTCAACTTCAATTGATGAAATGTTTTCTCCGCCCGATATAATTATATCTTTCGACCTATCTTTAAGCTCAATGTAATTATCAGCGTGCCATACTCCTAAATCCCCAGTATGAAACCAACCACCAGAAAAGGCATCTTCCGTTGCCTTTTTGTTTTTTAGATATCCTTTCATAGTTACATTACCACGAGTAAATACTTCACCCATAGTAGTGCCATCTTTTGGTACTTGTTTTAGCGTATCTGGGTCGCCTATCATGACATCCTCAAGCACCTCATATGGTACTCCTTGACGTGATTGTAGTTTTGCTTGTTCGTCTAGAGGTAGTTTCTCCCATTCTTGTTGCCAGGCACATATAATAGCTGGGCCATAAATCTCTGTTAGGCCGTATACATGTGTAACTCGAATTCCTTGTTCCGCCATCCGAGCTAAAGTAGCGGCGGGTGGTGGAGCGGCGGCGATCATAAACTCTACCTCCTGGCTAAAACTTTGTCGGTCTTCTTCCGCTGCGTTAACTACCATTTGTGCAACAATCGGCGCACCACATAGGTGGGTTACCTTGTGTTTAGCGAGGGCATCATAAATATTTTTGGCTGATACGTTTCTTAAGCAGATATTAGTTCCAGCTACCAGAGTTGTACCCCACGTAAAACACCAGCCGTTACAATGAAACATCGGAAGAGTCCATAAATAATTAGGATGGCTATTAACTCCCCAAGTAAATACATTACCCATGGCATTTAGATATGCTCCACGGTGATGATAAACTACGCCCTTAGGATTACCGGTAGTGCCCGATGTATAATTTAATGCTATTGCCTGCCATTCATCTTCAGGAAGAGACCAATGGAATTCGGGATCCCCATTGCTAATAAAAGTTTCATAGTCAATTTCTCCTAAACGTTCTCCACCCGGCCCTTCTGAATCTACTATATCTATAACGTATGGTTTCTTCTCCAAAAGGCTGAGTGCTTCTTTTATAGTAGGTGAAAATTCTGTATCGGTAATTAATATTTTTGCTTCACCATGTTCTAATATAAAAGCTATGGTTGATGCATCTAAGCGCGTGTTTAGTGCATTAATAATCCCGCCTGTCATTGGTATACCGAAGTGAGCTTCGATCATTTCAGGAATATTGGGGGCGATGATTGCGACGCAATCGCCAATACCAATTCCTTTTTCGGATAATGCTGACGCTAGTTGTTTCATCCTAGTATAAGTCTGAGCCCAGTTGCGTTTAATTTGGCCATGAATAACGGCTGGTTTGGAAGGGTAAGCTGCTGCTGTTCGCTTTATAAAACTAAGCGGCGATAATGAGGTGAAATTTGCCGCATTTTTTTCCATATCTGCTTCATAAGGATTATTCATAATTTTCTCTCATATCTGCCATCAATTTTTTAAATTATAGACGGTATTAGTTGCCTATTTTCTAAATAACGATTGTGCATCGCCCTTTAATGTAACTCTATTTTTTATTTGGGTTTCCGTATTGGAAATTTCATTTTTTAAAAATAGGATATACTCCCTCATTTCTTCAATAGACAAGCTATCCAGCTTGTAAGGCTCAAATTTTTTTTTCTGTAAGTTATTCTGGGGTTCGATATCATCGTCATAACCCATTTTCTCCTCCCCAAATTCATACCTATATTACCGTTGTACTAAAAGTGTGACCCACATAAATTGCATCTGCAAGGCCTTAGAGTATATTTAAGTTGTGTATGTTTAATTATTAGGATTATGTAAGATGAGTATTCCAAAAACAATGAATGCAATTGAAATCTCTGCGTTCGGCGGCCCAGATGTTTTGCGTCCTGTTAAACGCAGTGTTCCGGTTCTTAAGTCTGATGAAATATTAATTAAAGTTGCCGCGGCCGGGGTAAATCGACCAGATGTGGTGCAAAGAATGGGTTTATATCCTCCTCCGCCAGGTGCTTCGGATTTACCAGGTCTAGAGGTTGCTGGAGAAGTAGTTGAAATTGGTGAAGGGGTCACTTCATTTAGTAAGGGCGATACAGTTTGCTCTTTGGTATCAGGCGGTGGATATGCCGAATATGTAAACGCTCCAGCTACCCAGTCGCTTCCAATACCTAAGGGTTTTGACTTGAATACCGCTGCTGGCATACCAGAAACATTTTTTACAGTATGGAGTAACATGTTTGACCGGGCTAAATTACTAGATGGTGAATCAATACTTATTCATGGAGGTTCAAGTGGTATCGGAACTACTGCGATTCAACTCGCGCGTGAATTTGGAGCAATTTCATACGTCACTGTTGGTAATTCAAAAAAAGCACGTTTTTGTCAAAAGTTAGGAGCAAAAGCTTCAATTAACTATAAAGAAAATGACTTTTATGATGAAATAAAGGCTATAACGGATGGTGAAGGGGTTAACGTAATACTAGATATAGTTGGTGGTTCTTATTTGTCACGAAATATACGGTTATTAAAACCCGATGGACGACTTTTACAAGTAAGTCTTATGGAGGGCGCCAAGGCAGAAATTGACCTAGCTAGGGTTATGTCGCGAAGATTGTTATTAACTGGTTCTACATTGCGTCCACGTTCTAAGGAGATAAAGGCAAATATTGCTTCTGAATTATTTACTAAGGTCTGGCCGTTATTTGAAGAAAAAAAAATAAAGCCTATTATATATGAGACTTTTTCTTTTAGTGAGGCCCCAAAAGCGCATCAACTTATGGAAACTAGTGAGCATATTGGTAAAATCATTATGACTTTTTCATAGTGTTGCTTTGCATTTATCATTTTATCCAGCTATACATACTTGGAAATTAACCCATAAAATTTAAGATGTGTTGGCAAATAGAGGTTTTTTTGTTAGCTGACTATGACTTATCAAGGAGGTTCGATGGCAGATCCATTGATGCCAAAAGGAACCGCAGTATGGTTGGTTGAAAATACTGCTTTAACTTTTGATCAAATTGCTGACTTTTGTGGTATGCACAAACTTGAAATACAAGGTATTGCTGATGGAGAGGTTGGCGTAGGTATGCTTGGCCTTGATCCCGTGGCAAATGGGCAACTTGAAACTAGTGAGATAGATAGATGCGTTGCAGATCCTAATGCGCGTTTGGGGATAAAAAAGAGTGAAAACCCCGCTCCTGTAAAACGCACTAAGGGCCCACGCTATGTTCCTTTATCAAAGCGGCAAGATAAGCCGGATGGAATATCTTACCTATTGCGTTATTATCCAGAACTGAACGACCCGCAGATATCTAAGTTGATAGGTACTACAAAACCTACGATTAATGCGATTCGCGATAGAACGCATTGGAATTCATCACAGATACAACCCCGTGATCCAGTAACGATTGGATTGTGTAGACAAATAGATTTAGATGAAGCCATAGAAAAAGCTCGTAAGGCAGGACGTAAACCGGCTGAAAACGCTACTGCTCCTATTAGTGCTGACCTTATTCCCCAAGAAGAACCAGTTGTTCCAAGTAGGATACCCGATTGGATGGCAGACGTTCGTTTAGGGGGCAGTGGTGGAAATGATACATAAACCGTATTAGGCCATGCAAGTTTTTCAATAAAACGGGTTCGTAGTTGGCGGATCCGTTTTCTTTTGTTTTTTGTATAACTAATAAATACTTTAATAATTAGTGCTTGGGTAAAACTTTCTAACTAGCGTAGATGTATGTTATTTTAATTCTTATTAAAGTGTAATTAAAAAACTATACTAGTTTATTGCAGCACCTGTTATTTTTGGGATAGGTATGATGGTTGAAGCAAAATTTTTAAAATTTGATACTCTTAGCTTACATGCTGGCCAACACCCAGATCCTATTAATGGTGCCAGGGCGGCTCCTATTTACCAAACCACATCGTATGTTTTCCCCGATGTTGACCATGCAGCAAGCTTATTTAACTTAGAGCGTGCCGGGCATATATATTCACGAATATCAAATCCCACAGTTGCGGTCTTTGAAGAACGTATGGCCGCATTAGAAGGTGGGGTGGGTGCTATTGGCACAGCTAGTGGACAGGCATCTCTAATGCTTGCTGTCCTTACGCTAATGGATACAGGAGGACATATTGTAGCTTCTCGAAATATATATGGTGGCAGCCATAATTTATTTTTACATACACTTCCTCGATTTGGAATTAAAACAACACTGGTTGATCCAAGAAATCCAGAAGAATTTCGTGAAGCCATTTTACCAGAAACTCGATTATTATTCGCTGAAACGATTGGAAATCCTGGTCTTGAGATACTTGATATACCGTTAGTAGCTAATATAGCTCACGAATCAGGGATACCTTTAATGGTAGATTCTACATTTACCACCCCTTATTTGATGAAACCATTCGAACACGGCGCAGATATAATAATGCATTCGGCGACTAAATGGATTGGTGGTCACGGTATTGCAATTGGTGGTGTTTTGATTGATGGCGGTAATTTTAATTGGGAAAAATCAGGAAAGTTTCCAACTATGACTGAGCCTTATGCAGGATATCATGGTCTTGATTTTGTTGAGGAGTTTGGACCTTCCGCTTTTATTATGAGGGCTCGTGCTGAAGGCATGCGGGATTTCGGAGCTTGTCTATCTCCCCAGAATGCCTTCTACCTTATTCAAGGCCTAGAAACACTGCCAATCAGAATGAAACGTCATGTCGAGAATGCACTTGCTATAGCAGAGTTTTTGATTGAGGCACCGGAGGTGTCGTGGGTGCGATATCCTGATCTAGAAGGGCATCCGGATAAAGATTTAGCCAAAAAATTACTACCACATGGAAGCGGTTCAATTGTAACATTTGGAATTAAAGCAGGGCCTGCCGGAGCACGTAAAAGTGGAGCTGTATTTATTGAGTCACTTGAGATCTTCTCACATTTGGCAAATGTTGGTGATGCAAAGTCCCTTGTAATTCATCCAGCAAGTACAACACATCAACAGATGGATAAAAAGGAATTAAAGGCAGCTGGCGTTGGTGAAGAAATGATAAGAGTCTCAGTTGGTCTAGAAGATACTGCTGATCTGGTCTCTGATTTACGCCAAGCTCTGCGATTGTCTCAGAAATAGGATACGGTCTCTAATGATTATTGACTTAAATGGATCTAAAGTATTTGCCCATACAGGCGGACGAAAATTTGATCCATCTCTACCTGCTCTTATCCTTATACATGGAGCAGGAAATGATCATACTTTTTGGGGTATGCAAACTCGTTATTTTGCCCATCACGGTTATTCAGTTCTTGCTTTAGATTTACCAGGTCATGGTCGCTCAGATGGTAAACCACTAAGTAATATAAGTGATATTGCTGCCTGGTTATGGAAGGTAATTGATTGCTTAAGACCTAGCCAGGTTAATTTGGCTGGTCACTCAATGGGTTCATTAATAGCTCTTGAGGCTGCCGCAATGCATCCGGAGAAAACTAAATCATTGATATTAGTAGGCGCAGCAGAACGCGTTGCAGTTCATAAAGCTTTATTAAAGGCATCACTGAAAAATGATCCATCATCCTATGATATGATCACTGATTGGGGTTTTAGTAAATGGTCCCATTTAGGTGGGCACCAGGTTCCAGGGTTATGGATGCAAGGCGGTTCAAAGGCTTTACTTGCTTCTGGATCAGCCGGAGTTTTAGGTTGTGATTTAGTTGCTTGTAACGAATATACTCAAGCTATTGAAGCTGCTAAGAAAATAATTTGTCCCTCTTTAATATTAATTGGATCTAAAGACCGAATGACTCCACCCGCCATGGCAGAAAATTTGATAAAAAACTTAGAAAGTGTGGAAATACAAAGTATTGAATCTACCGGTCATATGATCATAGTTGAGCGAATTAATGAAGCAATTGATATTATAGCAGATTTTTTGAAACAGGTTGCTTAATGAGTAAGGAAAGGCGCGAGGAGAGCCGGAAAAACTATCCAGAATTTGTTAAAGTCCCGACCAGATGGATGGACAATGATGTTTATGGTCACGTTAACAATGTCGTATATTACTCATATTTTGATACAGCAGTTAATGGCTATTTAATGAAGGAAGCAGGCTTAGACTTCAGACTCTCGCAGTCTGTGGGAGTGGTGGTTGAAACTGGATGTCAGTTCCATAGTGAGGTTTCATTCCCTGATATTTTAGATGTAGGGATTCGCGTAAAACGCCTTGGAAATACATCTGTAACATATGAAATTGGCATATTTAGAGAAGGATACGACTCACCCGCTGCTACAGGCTATTTTGTACATGTATATGTGCAACATGGGAAAATGATACCTGTCCCTATACCCGATAAGGCCAGAGCCGTTCTTGAAAATTTATTAATAAGTAATTAATTTTTCCAAAGCTTTTTAGAGGCCAGTTCTGCACCTTGAATCAGTGATTTAAATTTTTCTACCGCAATTTTAGCATCTACCGCACCCATTCCAGAAAATGTAGCAAAACCACAGTCTGTACCGGCAATTATGCGCTCACGTCCAACAATATTAGCGAATTGACAAATTCTTTGAGCAACAAGTTCTGGGTGTTCAATGTAGTTTGTAACACTATCTATTACGCCTGGTATCAAAACTTTATCTTCTGGTAACTTACGTTCTATAAATACGTTCCACTCGTGAGCATGACGCGGGTTGGCGGCTTCAATTAGTAAGCCCATGGGTTTTGCTTTTAGGAGCTCGTCTATTATAGCCCCAAGCGGAATATCTCTATGATGAGGACCTTCATAATTTCCCCAACAAATATGCATTCTAACTCTTTCTGCTGGAATGTTTTGTAATGCGCTATTTAATATTTCAATCTGCTTAGCAGCTTGCAGAATAAACTCGTGATCACTAAGGTCTCGAAAAACTGTGTGTCTACCCATGGCCAAGTCAGGGCAGTCGATTTGGAGAATAAAGCCAGCTTCAACTATAGCTTCGTATTCTTCTTTCATTGTATCGGCTAATTTTTGTAAATATTCTGTATTAGATGGATAAAATTTATTTTCCTGAAAGACTGCTATTACACCTGGGGATGCTGCATTCATAAAAACATCACTAATGTTAACATTGGAAGTTGCTGTTTTTAAATTATGAATGTCTCGTAATAGTGGTTCTCTATCGCGTATTTTTATTTCTGCAGTACAGCAAGGCCGGTTAAGCCTTCTAGTTCCTGCTGCTTTAGCTTGATTCCTACGGTATTCTGGAAAATTAGACATATCATCAAACCTAATGGACGCACTTTCGCCTGAAAAACCGTCGAGGCGCTGTTGGATATAGGTTGCATAACCTGTCTTACCCATTTCGCCATCATTTATAATGTCTAAACCCCACTCAATTTGTGTTGAAACAATGCTACCTACTGAACTTTCAAGTAAAGCTATAAAACTGCTGTTTTCGTATGGTTCATTAAATTCGATTTTATACAAAAATTCAGTTAGCTGTTCAGGACGAGGCATGCTGCCAACGTGTGTAGTCAATATTCTATCTATACTGGTTTGCATCATCTTCCTGCATATATCTATCTCTATATAACCTAATAAAGGTTTTTAGATATAATAGAAATGGTTTTACTGGTTAAAAGGTAAAACCATTTCTATATTTATTTAGATATTACTAAGCAGCTTTTTGTTCAATGGGACTAGAACAAGAATCACCACTGAAGATTTTAATTTTTCTTGGTTTTAAAGCTTCAGGTATTTCACGTTTAAGTTCAATAGTCAGAATACCATTTTGTAGGTTAGCACCCATAACATTTACATGATCTGCTATTGAAAAGCGTCTTTCAAAAGATCTGGCTGCTATGCCACGATGTAGGTACTCGGTTTTAGTGTTTTTAATATTGGCTTGACCTTTTATGAATAGCGCATTTTCTTTTTGTATTAAATCTAGGTCTTCACTACTAAAACCTGCAACTGCCATAGTTAAACGATAATAGTCCTCGTCTTCTTTCTCTATATTATAGGGTGGATATGTCTCTACATCTGTTTTTGAAGCAGTGTTAATTAACCGATTCATATGATCGAAGCCAATGCTCGATCGGAATAAAGGTGATAGGTCATAATTTCGCATGTCACTTGTTCTCCTTATTGAAGCAACAGAGTTTTTGGCAGGACGCTCACCACCATGGTCGAAGTCCCCCATTGTTTTTGCTGTTAGAACCCAATTAGGCATTCCAACAACTTTCTCAGATTTGGGGGGTGACAATAAAATTTTCAAGGTACGATTTTAAAAACACTATTATAGATTGTGAATATATAACTGACTTCAGCCAGTTATCAGGCTCAACAATAGTATATTAAAAATATTACTCAGGTCTAAGCATCCATAATTAAGGGTGCTAAAATTGCTTATTTCAAGCCAAGGTTTGAGAATCTCTTATTGAATTTTGCAACTTGCCCAGCAGAGTCGACCAACCTATGTTGCCCTGTCCATGCTGGATGAGTTTTGGGATCAATATCTAGGCGCAGGGTATCGCCTTTAGATCCCCAAGTTGAACGAGTGACATATGTACTTCCATCTGTCATCTGGACAGTTATATCATGGTAATCTGGGTGTATTTCTTTTTTCATAATATGCCTTCTTTTCAGAAACTAAGCTTATAACTAAGCTAGACAAAGTCTGCAAGCATTACTAATAGAATAATATCTGGCCTTACTTTGACTTGTTGTAGTCGATCCGCACTGTTAAAGGACACCTTAGTAAACAATATATTAACTAGAGAGCCTGGAATTCCGTGTATGGAAAAAACTGAGTTAGGAGCACCACCGCGACGGGATATAAGGCTTTTAAGGCGCCTGGGAAGATTTCTACGTCCATATCGTTTGCATGTATTTGCAGCTTTAGTAGCCCTTACTATAGCGGCAGTTACTGTACTTGCTGTTGGTGAGGGTATACGCCGTTTAGTGGATGATGGATTTGCTGCTGGTAACTCTAGGTTACTTAATGATGCACTAATGGCTCTGTTTGTTTTTATTATATTTTTAGCGGGAGCTACGTACGCTAGGTTTTTTATAGTGTCATGGATAGGTGAACGTGTTGTAGCAGATATTCGAAAAGCAGTTTTCGATCATGTTCTTTTACTTAGTCCTGCTTTTTACGAAACGACTAGGGTAGCTGAGATAATGTCTCGGCTAACAGCTGACACTACCTTATTACAAACTATCGTTGGTTCGTCTGCTTCAATGGCTCTACGTAATATTCTTCTATTTTTAGGAGGAACTATTATGCTGGTAATTACTAGTCCGAAACTAAGTGGACTAGCTTTATTGATTGTTCCTATTGTTTTAGTGCCTATAATTATTTTTGGACGAAAAGTTAGGCGATTGAGTAGAAATAGTCAGGATAGAGTTGCTGATGTTGGCGCTTATGTAGATGAAAGTATAACGAACATTAAGACAGTTCAGGCATTCGTACATGAACCAATAGATAGATTTCGGTTCTCTAAGAGGGTTGAAGAAGCCTTCACTGTTGCCATCTTTAGAATACGCGCAAGAGCCTTACTGACGGCTGTTGTTATTATGTTGGTATTCGGGGCAGTAGGTATTATTTTATGGTTCGGTGGCCATGATGTAATAAATGGAAGGTTAAGCGCTGGTAAATTATCAGCATTTGTTTTTTATGCTATTATTGTTGCTGGTTCTATTGGAGCTCTTTCCGAGGTTATTGGTGATTTACAAAGGGCTGCCGGTGCTACTGAGCGTTTATTTGAATTACTAGAAATGACTAGCGAAGTTACTATACCTGCTAATCCGGTGGCGTTATCTAAATTTCCACAAGGTAAAATAATTTTGGATAAAGTTTCATTTAGCTATCCTTCACGCCCAGATCATTTAGCTCTTGATAGCTTTAACCTTGAATTAGCACCAGGCGAACGAATAGCTTTGGTAGGGCCATCTGGTGCTGGTAAGACTACAATTTTTCAGCTGTTATTAAGGTATTATGATCCCCAGGAGGGTGTGCTTTATTTTGATGATATAAACTTACGTGATTTAGATCCTAGTCAGCTTCGAGGCCTGATAGGCTTAGTGCCTCAAGAGCCAGTTATTTTTAGCGCTGATGCATGGGAAAATATTCGTTATGGCCGACCAGAAGCTTCGGATGAAGAGGTGAGGGCAGCGGCAGACGCTGCGGCTGCAACCGAATTTCTTGATCGTTTTTCTGAAGGTTTTTCAACTTTTCTTGGAGAGAAAGGCGTTCGATTATCTGGAGGTCAACGACAACGTATAGCAATTGCAAGGGCAGTACTGAGAAATCCTAAGTTACTACTATTAGACGAAGCCACAAGTGCTTTGGATTCAGAAAGTGAACGATTAGTAAATACAGCATTGAATAGTCTTATGAAAAACCGCACCTCGATTGTAATTGCCCATAGATTGGCAACCGTTATAGCTGCAGATCGAATAATTGTAATGGACCAAGGCGGATTAATTGCCACAGGTACTCATGATGAACTTATAGGCCAAGGCGGCCTTTATGCTAGGTTGGCTGAACTACAATTCACAGCTAATGGAATTCATACTGACAACTAATAACTATTATCGCTGTGTTAACTTAAATTCTATCCTTCTGTTGCGGCGGTAAGCTATTTCATCACTTCCTATGTCTATAGGTTGGTACTGACCAAAACCTGCAGCGACTAGACGGTTAGGTGAAATACCTTGGTTTATCAAAAATTTTACAACCGAAGTTGACCTTGCCGACGATAATTCCCAGTTAGACGGAAATTGAGCAGTGCTAATGGGTCGTTCATCTGTATGCCCATCAACTCTTAATACCCAGTCAAGGTCTTTGGGTATTTCTTCTGAAATTTTTCTTAAAGTTGTCCCTAATAAACCAAGTTGCTGGCTACCAGCCTGATTAAGATCCGCCGCCCCTGATTCAAAAAGTACTTCTGATTGGAAAACAAAGCGGTCACCTTCTATACGAATATCAGACCGGTTTCCAATAGTTTGGCGCAGTCGCCCAAAAAATTCGGATCTATAACGTGCCAGTTCTTGGACACGAGTGGCTAATGCTGCATTAAGACGTTTCCCGAGATTTACTATTTGAGTTTTTCGTTCTTTATTTTGCGATTCCGAGGCTTCCAATGCCTGATTTAAGGCCGCAAGTTGAATTCTTAATTGTCTTAGTTGTTCTCCTATTAAATTTACTTTATTTTGATATTTTTTTGATAATATTTTTTCTTATGTTAATGATTTCTCAGCTATTTTTTTATTCTGAAGTAATTCTTTAAGTCGGATATCTCTTTTATTCAATTTCTTTTGTACCAGCAAGGTGCGCTCTGATTCATCTAAAACTTTTGCTTTTAGTTCTTTTGAAAGGTCCCTAACTTTTCCTAATTCTCCTTCTGTACTCTCTAACGTACCTATAAGAACGGAAACTTTATTTTCTAAGTTTTTACGTACTTCTTTAAGTGCTAAAATATCACGGCCTAACCTTTCAAGATCACGTAATTGTAATTCGATAGATTCTTTATCGCTTTTAATAATTTTATTTAGGTCTAATATCTGATTATTATATTTAGATTTTTCTGTAGCTAGTTCTTTTTCTATGCTTGATAGTCTTACTTTTAGCAAATCTCGTTCTGATATTGATGAGTTTAAATCGGATGACAGCTGAGCTACAGAGAGTTGTAACTTTGAATTTGTATCTCTTTCTAGACTGAGCATTTGGCCTAGTTCTTCAAGTTCGGATGTTAATTTCTCTAGTACAGTATCTCTTCCAGATAGAGCGTCTGATAAAAAAGCTTGTGCAAGCGCAAATACCATAATCAAGAATACAACTACTACTAATAATGCCGCCAACGCATCAACAAAGCCAGGCCAATAGCTTGCTGAGTTGTAGCTGCGAGAGCGAGAACTAGGCATAGTTCATTCCAACATATTAATGCCTGCCGTCGCTCTCTTCAGAACTGGCAGCGATGGTGCGTGCAAGCAAACGAATTTCTGCACGCAGTTCCTGGATTATTTCAGATCTTCCGCTAGCGGAATCTTCTACTAGTCTTGCTAGATAGTTATCTAAATTCCGAACATGACTTTTAGTTGCATCGTCGATACCTCCAATTTTCCCTTCAGCAAGCTTTGGCAATGTGATTAGCATTTCGCTATGGGATTCAGCTAGTTTTAGCATTAAGTCTTGTTCAGTACGCATTTGGTCTGTCAGTGTAGTTAGACCGTCAGCTAACGCTGTTATTGCAACATCAGTTTTACCTCTGGTAGCCTCTCCCCTAGCAATTGTACGTTGCAAATTATCAAGAGAGTCAGCTGTTTTTTCTAATAATGCTTGAATATAAGCTGGCACACTCTGGTCACCATCGATAGTCCTCATGCCGCTTGATACTCTTGTCAGACCACTTAGCCAGTCTTCCAGTTCATTGTAGAACCGGTTATGTGCGGAACCGGCCTGCAAATCAAGAAAACCAAGTATTAAAGAGCCAGCTAATCCAAAAAGTGAAGAACTAAAAGCTGTTCCCATACCACCTAGGGGTGCACTTAATCCGGTTTTTAAGGAATCAAATACTTGTGTGACGTCACCCCCGCTTACTTGTAGTCCGGATATAACATCTGCAACTGAACGTACAGTAAGCAATAACCCCCAAAAAGTTCCAAGCAGCCCTAAAAATATTAGTAATCCAATAAGGTACCTAGATAGGTCTCTTGCTTCGTCAAGTCGAGCACTGATTCCATCTAGGATAGATCGCATGGAAATAGTTGTTAGGCTAGGCCTTCCATTACTTTCACCGAACATAGTAGCCATGGGAGCTAGTAGTGAGAGATTCACTGAGCCAGATAATACTGTTCTTTCACTCCTGTATGCTTCTATCCAGTTTACCTCAACATTCAACATCCAAACTTGCCGAAATACTAGAAAAATACCAAACACGAGAACGAACACTATAATGCCGTTTATTGCGGGATTGGCCATGAATGCTTCGTACAACTGATCATATAGAGCACCAACAGCTATTGCTGCTATCATCA
Source organism: Alphaproteobacteria bacterium (assembly GCA_029243445.1). Next base: position 4,691 of record JAQWSA010000018.1, on the reverse strand, counting down.
GAAATATTACCATACGGGTTAGGTAGCGCTTTGGTCTGGTCATTATCAGATAACCGTTATGTTTCTGTCTAACATGCAGTTTATAACAATATGTAAAGACATAAGATTGTAAGTATTTTTATTTTGTACTTTTACTATGACAATTTTAGGGCAAAGTATTCTATAATTTATTTTATTAAGTAATCGAATGCTCATTGGAACAAATACATTGTATTAGGCTATCTTTGATTGCGCCGTTAGATGCAATAATAGCATCAGAACTCTCATTTAAATTTTTATTTTCTTGATCAGCTAGAAAGCCACCAGATTCTCGTACAAGTAAAGTGCCTGCCATAATATCTTTTGCTGAAACATCAAAACTCCAATACCCGTCAAATCTACCTGCTGCCAGATAAGCAAGGTCGAGTTCGGGGGCGCCCGCAGTTCTTACACCACCAGTGCTTGCCATTACGGCTCCTAGAGTAGTTAGGTAATGCAGGTGGTTTTCATTTGTCATTAAGGGCATTTCAGTTGCAATTATGCATTCATTAAGGTTTTGACGGTTTGATACCCTGAGGCGTGTATCATTTAGGAATGCTCCGGTATTTCTAATGGCCCAAAAAAATTCTTCACTTAAAGGATCATAGACACAGCTTTCAATAAGGTTTTTATTCTCCAAATGAGCTATTGATATTGAGAAATGTGGTTGACCGTGCATATAGTTTGATGTCCCATCAAGGGCTCTTACGACCCATTGGTGGCTATTTTCGTCAGTATTTTCCTCTAAATCAGTGCTGTTATAATAACCATATGTAGGCCTGGCCTTACTTAGTTCATATTTCAATGTTCCTTCTGCTTTACGAACAGCTTTTTTGACAAAGTTTCCCGATCCTTTTTTAGAGACCTGTAATTGTTGTACTTCGTTAAAATCTCGAGCTAAAGCTCTGCCTGCTCGTCTCGCAGCCTTGTCCATGACGTTAATAATAGGTGAGCGCATCATGGATTAGATACCCATTCGTTTTTTTAAATTAGTAAAAATTTTTGTTACGAAAACGTTTTTAGTCCATTGTCTATTCACTATTTTTTAGTCCTTTGCCCGTTCAACGTAAGTTGCGTCTTCAGTTGACACAACTATACGTGTTCCCGCCTCTATGTGTGGCGGTACTAACACTTTTAAACCATTTTCTAGCATGGCTGGTTTATATGAAGAGGAAGCAGTTTGACCTTTAACAACTGCATCTGCTTCGGTGACTACAAGCGTAACTCTATCTGGTAATGAAATCCCAATTGGAGATTCTTCGTATGACTCTATCGTAACTATCATGCCATCCTGCAGAAATTGGCTTTGTTCAGGTCCTAATATATTACTATCTAAAGTAACTTGTTCGTATGTTTCTTGATCCATAAATGTATATTGTTCTGAATCACTATACAAAAATTGATATTCATTTTGCTCAAGTCTAACGCGTTCAACAGTTTCGGCTGACCGAAATCGTTCATTGAGTTTTGTTCCATCTCTTACTTCCCGAAGCTCAACTTGAAGATATGCACCGCCTTTACCTGGTTTGACATGCTGTATTTTTACTGCTCGCCAAAGTCTGCTTTGATGTTCTATGACGTTCCCAGGACGGATCTCGTTACCGTCTATTTTCATTCGCTTAGCCTATTTAATAATTTATGGGGCGCGGCTATCTAACAGTTGGTAGGGTCAAATGCAATGATTGTAATTAGCTTGATGACCGACCATTTAAGAAAGCCGACGTAAATTCTGATATTGCTATGCTAGGACTTTCCTTATGGTCCCATACACTAGCTGAAACTGCAAGGAAGTCTGCTCCCGCTTCAATTAGTGGCAAACAGTTTTTAGCAGTAATTCCTCCGATTGCAACGCAGGGAATTTGCATTATTTCATTCCACCATTGTAAGATATTTTGATTAGCATAAAATTTTGGTGATTTAGTTGTTGTCTGATAAAATGACCCAAAAGCTACATAGTCTGCCCCAAGTTCTGCGGCTGCCATGGCTAGATGACGTGAATTATGGCAAGTAACACCAACAATAGCTTTCTCACCAACTATAGCTCGGGCTTCTTTGTATTTTGAATCATCTTGACCTATGTGCACTCCATCACATCCATACTCTGCGGCAAGATCTGGTCTATCATTCATTATAACTGGGACATCGTGTGCTTGTACTAATGGCACTAGTATTTTGGCTATTTGTCTGATGACTGTATCAGGGGCAGGTGTATCATCAGGGTTTTTAATGCGTAATTGGAGGCATGCAACACCACCTAATTTAAGTGTGTTTTCCAGCTTTTCTAAGAACTGAGGAAGCTCCTGGTTATCAATTCTAGGCGGTGTTATTAGATAAAGCTGACAGGTGTCTTTTGATTTACCATCTAATTTAGTCAAGTTTTATTTCTCATAACTGGTATATGTTAGCCGACGGTTTAAAATTTTCCTTGATATATGGATATTACGTCACTTAGAAGCTTAAGGGATTCTTCTTTAGAGCGCTGGAAACTATTTCGCCCTATAATTGATCCCGATGCACCACCTTCGTTTAGTTGGCGGATTTCATTATAAATATCTTTAGTTTCTTTTGCCGCGCCGCCAGAAAACACTACTAGCCTTCGGCCGTTGAAAGCCGACTGTAAGACATGAGAAATACGAGCGCTTAAACTAGAAACATCTATTTTATGTGTTTCATAAATTTTCTTTGCTTCAGGTTGTTCAATGAAACTAGTTGGCGGTTTTACCTTAATTATATGAGCTCCCAGTTGTGCCGCCATGTGCGCAGCATAAGCAGTTACATCTATTGCTGTTTCACCTTCCTTCGAGATGTTGCCTCCTCTAGGGTAAGACCAGATTACGACGGCTAAGCCACACGATTTCGCCTCTAAAGCTATTTCTCTTATTTCCTCAATCATTTCAAATTGTTCATCTGACCCAGGATACATAGTAAAGCCTACTGCAGTGCAACCAAGTCGTAACGCGTCTTCTACAGATGCGGTAATGGCTTGATCTTTGCTTGTTGCGTGTGAATTTGCGTTGTTTAGCTTTAAAATCATTGGCATAGATCCAGCAAAAGTATCGGCTCCAGCTTCTAGTTGGCCTAGAGGAGCAGCATATGCATTTAATCCTGCATCAATAGCTAGTTTGAAAAAGTAATGTGGGTCGTAGGCTGGTGGATTGGGAGCAAAGCTTCTTGCCGGCCCATGTTCCCAACCTTGATCTACAGGTAGGATTACCATCTTCCCGGTTCCAGCTAGCTTGCCGGTCATAAGAATGCGAGCTAAATTTGTTTTACTACCAGGATTGTCACTCTCGTAATTTGAAAGTATTTTTCGGACCCGCTGTGTTATTTTCATTTTTTTAATCTCGCGTTTAGAACAGGTTTGTTTTTTCCGAGAGCGGGCCAGGCGTAAGTCGGTATCTTGACTTAAACGACATGCTCGATTTTTGCAATTGTTAGATAAAGTTTTCTTGTAGTTTTTTGTTTAACCACTGATGGCAAATGGATGCTTTATCTTTATGTTTACTAAGGTCGAGGGCCTTCTCATATTCAATTTTAATAATTTTACACCCCGCTTGGGAAGCTATTTCTGTAATTTTATTATTTAATATATCTGATCCCGAGTAGCATATAGCCTTAACGCCTTCTCGTATTGCTGATAAGGCATGACCAGCTTCTCCAGAACAATCTAGAATACTATTAAATGATGCTTCAGGAAAGGAATTATGAGCTTGAGAAATAATTTCACGAAACCAAGCTGGCCCAGCATAAGCTACTGCATTGATTGGACTAACAAGCGTAACAGAAATATTCAATCTTATAGCTGCCTCTAAAGCGCTGTTAGCATCCTCTAGAGCATAAACAACAATTTGTGGATTTGATTTATTAGTCACGCATTATAACCAATTTGCACCTGGTGATGAGCTTTAATTTAATAAATATATGTAACATCCGACTGAATAATGTTTACTTAGCCTATACTAATTTGGCCATTTGCAATGCAGTATCACTCATACGAGATGAAAAGCCCCATTCATTATCATACCAGCTAAGAACACGAACCAATCTCTTATCAGTTACTTGGGTCTGAGTTAAATCAAATACAGAACTTGCAGGGTTATGGTTAAAGTCTGAGGAAACAAGAGGCTCATTGTTTGTGGTAAGAATACCCTTTAGTTGTTTTCCAATTGCCGCTTTAATTATGGCATTGTTCACTGTATCTGCTGAAGTGTTTGTTTTTGATTCAAAAACTAAATCCACCATAGATACATTTGGAGTTGGTACACGTACTGCCGTTCCATCTATTTTTCCGGCAAGTTGAGGTAGCACAAGGCCTACAGCTCTAGCCGCGCCAGTAGAAGTCGGGATCATAGAGGTAGCGGCTCCTCTAGACCTATGAAGGTCAGAATGCAATGTATCCAGAACTGGTTGATCGCCAGTGTAGCTATGAACGGTAGTCATAAAGCCGTGTTTTATACCAATTTCTTTATCTAAAACGGCCGCAACTGGTGCTAGGCAGTTAGTAGTGCAAGATGCGTTAGAGACTATCTTGTGCGATTTTCTTAATTTATTGTTATTGACGCCTTGAACAACAGTTATATCAGCACCGCTGGCCGGTGCTGATATCAAAACCTTTTTAGCTCCGGCATCAAGGTGTTTGCCTGCAGCATCTTTAGAGGTAAAAATTCCAGTAC